>SKXI01000097.1 GCA_007128515.1 Halococcaceae archaeon
GGATCGAGCGATTCCCTGAGCGCCGCCGCCTCCTCCCGGCCCGGGACGGATCCGATCGACTCCTCGTCCATGGTGTCGCTACGCGGGTTGGCTACAAGTACCCGCTGCGTCCATCGCATTGCAACGGGCACGTCGGCGTCCTCACTACGAGAGTTCGAAGTGGCGAGTATATCACTTCGGAACTCGTAGTGAAGGGAATGAAGACCGCCGTCTTCGGTGCGACCGGACGAACCGACCTCCCGCTGGTCGAGCGGGCGCTGGATCGGGACCACGAGGTCGTCGCTCACACCCGATCACTCGAGCTGCTCCCCGGGCGCGACCGGCTTTCGGTCGTCGAGGGCGACGCGTACACCGGTTCGGGCGTCGCGGGGGCGGTCTCGGGGGTCGACGCGGTGGTGAGCCTGCTCGGGCAGGGATCGGACTCGCCCGACGACCTCCTGACGGTAGCCGGGGATCGTATCCTGAGCGCGATGGAGGAGGCGGGCGTCGACGGACTCGTCGGTGCCGGCGTTCGCGAGACGAGCGAGACCACCACGATTCCGGGCAGGGCGATGGGCGCGTTGCTGCGGGTAGTAGCTCGCGATCTGCTCGAGGACGCGACCGAACACGTCCAGCGAGTGAAAGCGAGCGACCTGCGGTGGACCGTCGTCCGAGCGCCCCGACTGACCGCGGGCGATCCGCAGGGAGCCTACCGCGTCGAGAACGACGACTACGTCCGAGCGCCACAGAAGGTGGGGCCGGCGTGAACGGCCGATCGCCTTCCGTCACGCCGGGCGGGTACGGAGGGGAGTCGACCACGAACCTCCCGTCCCGATCGACGATCGTTCGCCGTGGCGCTGTGGCGCTCGGTGGATCGATCGTAGGCAATCTCCTCGTACTTGCGTTCGCACTCGTGACCCTGGGCTCCGGCGGGTTCGATCCGTTGGCGGTCGGGCCGGTGACGGTCGCGACTGCGATCGGGGTGGTCGGTGCGGTCGCCGTCTACGCGCTCTTCGTCCGCCTGTTCGCCGAGCGTGCCGACCGCCGCTTCGTCGCCATCGCGGCGGTCGTCTGTCTGGCCTCGTTCGTCACCTTCGTCGAGGCCGCGACGATCCCGGGGGCGACGACCGGCCGGCTCGCGGCGCTCGGCGCGATGCACGTCGTCCCGGCGGTCGTCTGCGTCGCCGCGCTCACCCGGGTGTGGCGGTGATCGTCGTCACCGGCGCGACCGGCACCGTCGGCTCGCACGTCCTCCGCGAACTCGCGGATGGACCCGACCGTGTTCGGGCGGCCGTCCGCTCACCCGACCGCTTCGACGGTCCCGCGGACGAGGTCGTTCGGTTCGACTTCACCGATCCGACGACCCACCGGGAGGCGTTCGCGGGCGCGAGATCGATCTTCCTCGTCAGGCCGCCGGCGCTCTCGAACGTCCGTCGAGACGTCGTCCCCGCGCTCTCGGCGGCCGTCGGTGCCGGCGTCGGACACGTCGTCTTCCTCTCGGTGATCGGTGCCGATCGTGCGGGGTTCGTCCCACACGCCCGGATCGAGTCCTGGCTGGGGGACGCGGGCGTGGCGACGACGTTCCTCCGGGCGTCCTTCTTCATGCAGAACCTGACCACGACCCACCGGGAGGAGATCCGACGCGGACGCCTCTCGGTCCCGGCGGGAGACGGGGAGACGAGTTTCGTCGACGCCCGTGACGTCGCAGCCGTCGGCGCTCACGCGCTCCGCGAGGGGCGGACCGGGACGCTCGACCTCACCGGTCCCGAGGCGCTCAGTTATCAGGAGGTCTGCGACGTTCTCTCGTCGGCCCTCCCGCACCGGGTGACCTACACCGATCCGTCGCTCCCCCGATTCCTCGTCGATCGGCTCCGAACCGAGCGCGAGCCGTCGAAGGCCCTCGTCATGGGCGGGATCTACACGAGCGCGCGGCTCGGGCTCGCGGGACGGGTCACCGACGACGTCCGTCGCGTCCTGGGTCGCGGTCCGACCGACTTCGAGACGTTCGCACGAGAACACCGGGGGTCGTGGTGTGACGGCGTGAAGTAGCCGTCACTACGGAGGAGAGAACCGAGAGTAAAACGGACTGCTCAGCGGGCGGCGGCGGCGACGCGTTCTTTCTCCTCTTTCTGGCTCACGGGGTAGCTGTTGACGTCGTTGTTGGCGGCGCCGATCAGCTGGGTCGCGAGCCCCTCGGCGGCGCTCGTCGGCGACTTGTGCGAGGCGCTGTGTGCGCCCCGTGCGATGAAGGCGAGCGCCTGGTCGACCCGGCGCTGCGGGCCGACGTCGACGGCCTTCGGCACCGAGATCCCGCCGTACTTCAGGCGGACGGTCTCCTCGCGCGGGCCGGAGTTCTCGACCGCGTAGACGAGCACCTGGATCGGGTTGTCGCCCGTCCGCTCGTGGACGATCTCGAAGGCGTCGCGGACGATCCGCATCGTCTGCTGTTTCTTCCCCGTGTTGTCGCTGGTCTGCATCAGCCGGTTGACCAGCCGCTCGACGATCGAGATCTCGCTCTTCGCGAACTGCTTGCCCGAGTGTCTGCCCATCGTGTGTGCGATCGGCGTCACGGTGATGTAGCGCGCGGTCGAGGGGTCGCGGTACTCGATCTCGCCGACCTCCCACCGGCCGAACAGGAGCGCGTCGGTCCCGGAGTCGCTCTCCTCGTCGATCTCGGTCTCTTCGGCTTCGGTCTCCTCGACGTCGGCGTCGGCGTCGGCCTCTTGCTCTTCGCCGCTCATCGGACGGGCTTCTCCGCGTTTCCGCGCACCAGTTCGATCATCGAGACGCCGTTTACCTTCTCGACCTTGTAGTTCACGCCCGAGAGGTCGCCCATCGCGCGACCCTTCGCCCCGCCGATCCCGGCGATCGTCACCTCGTCGTGCTCGTCGATGAAGCTGATCGCGCCGTCACCGGGACAGAACGCGGTGACCTGCTTGCCGTTTTTGATCAGCTGCACCCGCACGCACTTCCGGATCGCGGAGTTGGGCTGTTTCGCTTCGATTCCGACCTTCTCGAGGACGATGCCCCGGCCCTGGGGTGCGCCCTCGAGCGGGTCGGACTTCTTTCGGAGTCCTCGTGCACGGCGCGCGTACCGCGAGTCGGACCACCGGTACTTCTGGCGGTCCTTTTTCAGCTTCCGCGCCGCATACTTGCCGTTCGCCATAGTAGCCAGGGATATCCGACGAGGCTACTTAAGGATCCCCTTTCCGGAGCGTCCTCGGGGGTGAGAGATAGCCGCTACGCCAACTCGACCGTGTCGATCCCGAAGTGGCGCTTCGCGAGCCGCGAGGCCATCTCGATGTTCTTCCCTCCGGCACCGATCGCTGCGCCCCGATCCGCATCGGGCACCTCGGCGTAGGCGACGACCGTCTCGTTCTCGCTTATCGTAACGTGTGAAACCGCCGCCGGCGAGAGCGCGTTCGCGACGAACGCCTCCGCGGTCTCGGCGCCCTCGACGAGTTCGACCGTACAGCCGAGACGCTCTTCGAGCCGTCTCACGGTACCGCCGCCGGGACCGATCGCCGTCGCCATCTCGCCGGGCGGGACGACGAAGACGATCCGGTCGTGCTCGTCGTCGATGACGCAGTCGGTCGCGCTCGCGTCGGTCACCGCCTCGAAGACCCCGATGTGCTGGATCGCCTCCGTCGAGAGGGTCCGGCCCATCTAGTCGGAGAGCGAGCCCATCCGCAGGTCGACGTCGCCGGTGCCGAGCTTGATCGGCTTCCCGACGATCACGTTCTCGATCACGCCGTTCAGGTCGTCGATCTCGCCGTGGATCGCGGCGTCGAGCAGGTGGTTGACCGTCACCTCGTACGCCGCGCGCGCGAGCACGCTGTCCTTGCTGCCCGCGATGCCGTGGCGACCGATCGAGTTGATCTCGCCCCGGTTGGTCATGATGTCGGCGACCAGCATCAGGTGTCTGACGTTCACGTCGTCGAGACCCTGTTCCTTGAGCGTCTCCATCGTCTCCTCGATGATCGCCTCGCGGGCGGCCTCGATCCCGAGTTCGCGGTGGATCTCGTGGATGTTGTTACAGGTCGTCCGCGAGGCGTCGACGCCCTCGATCGAGAGCACGTCGCCGAACGCGGAGCCCTCGGTGTAGAGGACGAACTCCTCGTCGTCGTCGGTCTGTTCCTTCCTGACGACCACCCGGCTCACGTCCTCGATCCCCTTGAAGACGACGTCCCGGAGCTGTTCGACCAGCTGGAGCAGCTGCCGGTAGCTCGGCTCGTCGGGGCCGAACTCGATCTGCGTTCCCTGCTGGACGGTGGAGACGCCGAGGGCGTCCTCGATCGTCTCCGCGACCTCCTCGGGCTCGATGAGCCGCTCTTCGAGGGTCTCCTCGTTGAGCGAGACGCCGACGCGCATGTCCGCGACGTTCGTCGAGACGTCGCCGAGCGCGAGGATGCGCGTCGCCTCGATCTTCCAGACGACCTCGTGGGCGAGCGAGCGATCGGTCGCGTACTCGTCCTCGAGGTAGACCGTCATCATCGGCGTGTCCGGGGTCTTCCGGGCGTCGACCAGCTCGATGAGTCGTGGGAGCCCCTGCGTGACGTCGATCTCCGCGACGCCCGCGTAGTGGAACGTGTTCATCGTCATCTGGGTCCCCGGCTCGCCGATCGACTGCGCCGAGACCGTTCCCACCGGGTCGAGCGGGTCGACCCGCGTGTCGAGGTAGCGCGCCTCGACCGCGCGGGCGATCTCTTCTGCCTGTTCCCGACTGACCGACTCGCGGCCCTCGATCGTCTCGAACACCTCGTTCTTCAGCCGTCGGGGGAGGTCGCGAGACTCGACGACCGATCGAATCTCGTCGGTGAGCTCAGTCATCGGAGGTCACCTCCGTTCGAAGCTGTCGCGGATCCGCGTGCTCGGAGAGGTTCGTCGGCGGCTCCGGCCGTTCGAGGAACGCCTCTTTCTCCGCCTCGCTGTCGAACTCCGCCTTGAGGATCCGGTCGGCGATCCCGTCGACGTCGATCTCGTTGTCGACCGACGAGGAGACGCGCACGGGCGAGGTGCCGTCCTCGCCGAACTCGAACTGGACGATCTTGTCCGAGGTGTCCCGCACCGTGCCGTCGTACTGCGTCTCGAGCTCCGACAGCGCGTTGATCAGCCGGCGCTGGA
>SKXI01000478.1 GCA_007128515.1 Halococcaceae archaeon
ACGACTCCGTCTCGGAGTGCGTCTCTCCGACGCTCGTGACGAGTACGGGGACGGTGACGAGGGTCTTGACGCGCTCGGTGATGCTTCCGAGCAGTGCCCGTTTGACGCCTCGATGGCCCCGACTTCCCATGACGACCAGGTCGATGTCTTCGTTTTCGACGTAATCGGCGATCGAACGGGCGGGGTCGCCGGGGACGACGTGGCCGACGGTATCGACGCCTCGGGCGTCCGCTTCGGACCTGACGACACGGATCGCGTCCTCCCCGATCTCGGTGAGGGCCTCTATCTCACTGAACTGATCGGTCCCGACCTGGTCGAACCGCTGTCCACCGTGGCTCTGATCGGGCTGGCTGGCGTCGACGACGTGTACCACGTGGATCACCGCGTCGAAACAGTCGGCGATCGCGAGGGCGTGTTCGACCGCCGATTCGGCGGTTTCGCTCCCGTCGGTCGGCAAGAGGATCCGCTGGTACATGTGACTCCGTTAATTCCGATGATAATATATGTGGGTGCTCGTTCACGCCAGTACCCCGTCGAATAGAAGAGCGCCGGATCCCCCACGACGAACCCACCGAACGACACTGATCGTTGCGAGTCGTTCCGGTATCGACCGCGCGATGTCGGGCGACCGAACCGGTAAACAGTCGCAACAATCACTATGAGAGCGAGTACGTTCGAATTCGAATCAAGGAGAGGAGCGAAAGAAGTGAGCGGAACGACCGTGGTTCGAATCCCGTCAATCGAAACCGTCCACGGAGTACACCGGCGGTCGCCAGCGACCGGAGCCCTGTCGGGATCTGGATATGAGCTCGGAGACGGGACCGAATCGGTCGTGATCGCGTGCGTTCACCCCCTCACGAACCGGTATAGCTGTCGTCGTCCGAACCGGCGGGTTCGATCTCGGTGTAGCCGTGGTCGGTGGTCTCCTCGAAGCGCCCGGGTCGAACTGTACGCCGAGGCGAGCTCCATCGCGTCCCGGATCTCGACGTCGAGTTCCTCGATCGCGCGTTCGAGAGGGGCGATCTCGAACGCGATCGGGCCGTCCGTGTCCGCCCCGTCCCCGAGTTCGTTCTCGAAGGCTCGGACGAGCGTCACAGGAGAGGGTCGCACACGACCGAGGAAAGCGGGGTCGGTGTAAGAAGACGGTGACCGTCGGCAGCGCTCGCGTCGGTGGGCCTCCCCTCACATCGCCTCCGCGCCCGTTCGCCCCGAACCGTTTTGCACCATCGTCCCCATGACTCGGGACATGACACGCCTCTCCCGTCGAACGTTCGGCCTCGGCGCGCTCTGTGCGATCGGCGCGTCGCTCGCGGGCACGGTCGCGATCGCGGACGACGAGCCGGACCCGGAGCGGGAAGCGCTCGACCCTGTCGAGGTCGAGCGACGCCAGACCGGGGCGGACGCGACCGACACGACCGACCTCGACGGCGAGGAACTCGCCGCGCTGATCGAAGACAGTCACGATTCCCGATGTCTCTGTCCTGTCTGCTCCGGTGGCTCGTGGTGACTTCCGTCCCTCGGTTCCCTTCAGTCTAGCCCCGATCCCGGGACTTACTTATATTTAGTACTATGTTTTAGCAGAAGGTTTTTTCTTCGGTCGGGACCAGTGTCGGTGTAATGACTACCGACGACGGTGACCGATACGGTCCCGCACGGCTGGAGGGGAGGGTGGCGGACGAGGCCACGGGGCGAGCGGTCCCGTCGGTCAGCGTCGAGGAGTACACGTGGGCGGAGTTCATGCCCGAACACGGCCACGGGGAGGAGGTCGACGTGCTCTACGACGGGCTAGCGCGACCCGGTGAAACTCGGGAGGTCCCGCACGGGTCGGACTGGGAGCGCGTCTCGTTCGATCCCGAGAGCTACCTCGGCTACCACCCGGATACGCTCCCCGACAGGCTGGCGAGCGCGGCGGCGACCGCGGCCGACCGATGGCTGGACGCGCTCGCACACATGGACCCCGCGTTCGTCCCGGTCACGAAGGGGATCTACACGTGGGAACACTTCCGAAAGGAGTTCTACTACACCGACGAGGGCGAACCGCCACGGGACGAGGAGGGGCGGATCGTCCCGTTCGATCCCGAGAGCTACCTCGGCTTCGAACCGGAGGACACGCGAGGGGTGCTCTCGAACGGGGAGAACCTCGCGTCGAGACTCGCCGAGGTCGTCGAGGAGCGGACGGTCAACGTCGAGGAGGGGATCGACGAGGACGCCTTCTTCACCGGGGTGGACGGCGAGACGACGATCACGAACCGCTACGACCTGGAGAAGGCCGTCCCCCTGGCGAAGAAGTCCCACTTCCAGGAGGTCGACCGATACTGGGTGAACAAGCCCTACGCGTTCGTCGTGATCTTCCACTCGAACAAGGAAAACGAGAAGAAGTACTACCTCGTGGAGCCCCATCTCACGCCGATCGAGGCGGAGTTACTGGAGTTCCTGACCGGAAAGCTCCGGACGGCGATCAAGTACGCCGGCGACGACGTGGTCGTGCAGGGCAGCGAGGAGGACCGCCGTGGCGTGATCGACCGCGAGACGCGCCGGCTGCTCGATCGGTACGACCTCCTTTCGGAGGACGCCGACGCGATCGGCGAGCGGGTGCGGGAGCTCTTCGCCGCCGACGACCGGAGCGTTGGAGAGCGCCTGAAACGGCTCGTCGCGGGCGAAGAGCGCTCGAACGACGGTCTCCCGGTCGGTGCCGAACCGGTTCGTCCGGAACCGGCGCTGATCGAAGAGGACGCGGAGACGCTCTCGTCCGCCCAGATCGAGAAGCTGCTCTACCGACTCAAGCGCGACTTCATCGGCTATCAGCGGATCGACGGGATCAAACACGACATCAACGTCGAGGACATCTCCTGTGACGGCTACAACTCGCCGGTGTTCGTCTACCACGGCGAGTACGAGCAGGTGATCACGAACGTCTTCCACGGCCAGGAGACCCTCGACGACTTCGTGGTCAAGCTCGCCCAGCGCTCCGGGAAGGGGATCAGCAAGCGTCAGCCGCAGGTGGACGCGACGCTGCCCGACGGCTCGCGTGCGCAGCTCACGCTGGGACAGGAGGTCTCCGATCACGGGACGAACTACACCATCCGGCAGTTCAAGGACGTCCCGTTCACCCCCGTCGACCTCATCTGCTGGCACACGTTCAGCCTCGAGGAGATGGCGTTTCTCTGGCTCTGTATCGAGAACAACAAGAGCCTGATCTTCGCGGGCGGGACCGCCTCGGGGAAGACGACCTCGCTCAACGCGGTGAGCCTGTTCATCCCGAGCAAGTCGAAGATCGTCTCGATCGAGGACACCCGCGAGGTCGAACTCCCTCAGCGCAACTGGATCGCGAGCGTCACGCGCGCGTCGTTCTCCGAGGACGACGGCGGCGGCGTCGACGAGTTCGACCTGCTCGAGGCCGCGCTCCGCCAGCGTCCCGAGTACATCATCATGGGCGAGATCCGCGGGGAGGAGGGCCGAACCGCGTTCCAGGTGATGTCGACGGGCCACACCACCTACACCACGTTCCACGCGGACTCGGTCGGCGAGGTGCTCAAACGGTTCACGACCGAGCCGATCAACGTCTCGAAGACGATGTTCACGGCGCTCGATCTGGTCTCGATACAGACCTCGACCCGGGTCGAGGGACGGAAGGTGCGTCGGAACAAGACGCTCACCGAGATCAACCACTACGACGCCGAGAACGACGAGATCAACGTCAAGGACGTCTACCAGTGGCAGGCAGAGACCGACGAGTACCTGAAGATGGGCGAGTCGAACACCGTCGAGGAGATCTGTTTCGACCGGGGCTGGAGCCACGAGGAACTCGAGGCGGAGATCTTCGCACGCGAGGTCGTCATCGCGTACCTGATCGAGAACGGGCTGAACGAGTACCGTCAGGTCGCGGCGACGTTCCAGGCGTTCATCAACGATCCGGAGACGATCATGACGCTCATCGCGAACGACGTCCTGGAGGAGAGCCTCACGGACCTGCGGGAGATGGAGAGCGTGCTGATCGACGTCGATCCCGAGAAGGAGGCGCTCGTTCCCCGTCCGGACCCGGACGAGCGGACGCGTGAGCTCGCCCGCGAGATCCTCGCTCGCGCGGAGGAGGAGCTGTTCCCCGAGTACGAGGGAAAGACCCCCGAGGGGCTCGCGAGCGTGCTCGACGCCATCGAGGAGAGCGAGGACATCGTCGTCGAACCCGCGCTGGAGGACTCCGTCGCGGTTTCCGGTCTCCCGGAGGGAGAGCCCGCCACACCCGATCGAGAGGCAGCGGACGGGAGCGAAGCGGAGGACGACCGTTCGGCCGAGTCCGAAATCGAGGACGGGACCCGGTCGGACGAGGGGTCCGAGGGTAACGAACGAACGGAGCACGAGCCCGAACCGGACCCGGCGGAGTCCGAACCCGAGGAGGGGAGCTCGTTCCGGTTCGGCGAGGACGGTGAGGGCGGGTTCGAGGGCGCGACGCCCGAGGAGGAGCCGTGAGCCTCGACGTCGGCTCGTCAGGCGAGTTCGGTGCGGACACGCTCGGCGACACGTTCTACCCGCTCTACCGGTGGCTGTTCTCCGAGGACAGTACGTTCGTCGCCGACGTCGAGCGCAAGCTCCGGGAGGCACGGATGGCCGACACGGTCGAACTCTACCTCTCGCGCGCGCTCGCGGTGGGCGTCCTCTCCGGTGGGGTGCTCTGGCTCGTCGGTACGGTGCTCGGCTACCTGCTGTTCGCGACCGGACTGGTTCCGATCGACACGCTCCTCGGCGTCCCGGCGCCGAACGAGGCCCTGCTGGAGCTGATGGTCGCCGCGCGGATCCCGTTGCTGATCCTCGTCACCGGTCTCGTCTTCGGGAGCCTCGGGTTCGCCGCGGGCTTCGGGACGCTGCTGGCGATACCGTACTCGCGGTCGTCGGCCAGAGAGCGCGAGATCAACATGCTGATGGCCGACTCCGTCTCGTTCATGTACGCGCTCTCGGTGGGGGGAATGAACCAGCTCGAGATCCTGGAGGCGATGGCGAGAGCCGACGACACCTACGGCGAGGTGAGCCACGAGTTCAAGTCGATCGTCCAGGAGACCGAGTACTTCGATACGGACTACCGGACGGCGATCAGGAACCAGGCGA
>SKXI01000177.1 GCA_007128515.1 Halococcaceae archaeon
GAGCCAGCGGTCGAAGACGAGCGCCGCCTCGGAGTCTCGGTCCATGTGACCGTCCCACGCCGCGAGCAGCGCGGCCGTCTCGGGGTGGTCGTCCTCGACCGCGTCGACGAGATCCGGGACGAACGCTCGATACCGGGGGTCGAGCGTGTCGGTCTGGAGCGTGCGGGTGAACGCCCGGTCGACCGTCCCCGACGCGACCCGCCCGTCGAGCAGCTCGGTGATCCGTTCGCCCCGATACGGTGTCGCGAAGTCGAAGCCGACGTAGTGGCCCGGGTCGTCCGTCACCCGCTGGTTCGCGGTCGCCACGTGGGAGAACTCGAGCAGGTGTGGCTTCTCCTCGAACGGGACGAACCCCTCCCAGGTCGACTCGCCGTAGGGGGTAAAGCCCGTCCACTCGCCCTCGCCGGCCGAGCCGTCGAACACCTCCGTCCCGGCCACGACCTCGCCGTCGATCTCCCGGATCGGGAGCCGTCCCGTGACGTAGTAGAGGGTCTGGCCGTCGCGGTCGGCGTACGTGAGGTTCTGCGTCGGCACGTCGAACGTTCGGGTCGCCTCCAGGAACTCCTCGAGCCCGTCGGCACGGGAGTACTCGTAGATCGCCTCGGTCGTCCGGGTCGCGCTCAACCCGGTCCAGGCGACGCCGACCTCCTGGCCCTCGCGCTCGATCACCGGGCCGTGGACGCTCTTTCGCACCTCGATCGTCTCGTCCTCGGCGCCGTCGACCGTCACGACCTCCTCTCTCGTCTCGAACTCGTGCCACTCGCCGTCGTATCGGTACTCGCCGTCGGAGCGGGTCTCGTAGCGGTAGAAGTCGATCACGTCCGCGCCCACGTTCGTGACGCCCCAGGCGCCCGCGTGGTTCTCACCGATCACGACGAACGGGACCCCCGGAAAGGTGAACCCGCGGACGTCGACCGAGTCGGTACGGACGTGCTGTTCGTACCACAGCGGCGGCGTCATGAGGAGGAGGTGTGGGTCGTTCGCGACGATCGGCGCACCGTCGTCGGTGTGGTCGCCGGAGACGACCCAGCTGTTCGAGCCGACGCCGGGGTCGGACTCGAACCGGGAGAGCCAGCTCACGAGTTCGGTGTCGATCGGCTCCCGATCCGACCGCTGCGGGTTCGTCCGGGCCGCGAGACGCTCGCCGTCTCCCTCCCCGCGGAGGATCGGGCTGTCGTGGTCCATCTCGAGCGGAAAGAGCGCCTCGAGGGTCTCTTCGCCCAGTTCATCGCGAATCACGGCGCGTCGGAGCGTCGCGAAGCTCCCGGTGAGCCCCCAGGCGATCTGTTTCTCCATCAGCATCGTGTCGACCGGGTGCCAGGGATCCGGCTCGAAGCCGAGCAAACCGAACTCGGCGGGGAGTGGTTCGCGGTCGAGACGGGCGTTCACGCCCTCGGCGTACGCTTCGACGAGCGGGCCGGCCTCGCTCTCCCCGACGAGGTCCCAGGTGGCCTCCGCCGCGGCGACGAAGTCCATGCTCCGGTGAAAGCGGTCCTCGGGGAGGGCGGCCTCGCCCGCGATCTCGGCGAGTCGTCCGCGCATCTGCCGGCGCTGGAGGTCCATCTGCGAGAGCCGGTCGGCCGCCTGTGTGTACCCGACCGCGTAGTACGCTGCCCGCTCCTCGTCGGCGGAGACGTGGGGGACCCCGTACCCGCCGTTCCTGACCTCTGCGCCGCCGTACGGGTTCGTGACCTCGCCGGAAACGGTGTGGGTGAGACCCGACCAGAACGAGCCGCTGAGGGGTGCGAACCGGTCGAGATACGTCCTGCCCGGACCGGCGGCCACGACCCCACCCAGCCCGAGTATCGTCGCGACGACCACCCGACGGCGGCGGTCTGGCGTCACGGTCGCTCACCGTGGGGGGATCGGGAGGATCGTGGATCCGTTCGGTCGTGGGACACGTCGGTAGAGGGCGGCCCACCGACATGACGGTTCCGGAGGCTCGTCCGGACTGCGCTACCCGTCTGCCGCTCGGATCGAGAGACGGACGTCGGTCCGACCGGTACGGGCGTACGGCGGTCCGTATCAGGCGTCGTCTTCTTCGTCCTCTTCGCCGTCCTCGCCCTCGTCGACGTCCGCCTCCTCGTCCCCGGTCGCCCCCTCGAGGACGAACTCGACCTCTACGTCCTCGCCCTCGAACGTGACCTCCTCCTCCTGGGGTTCGAACTCCTCTTCCAGGCTCTCGACCGTGATCAGCAGGTCGCCCTCGTCGATGGCGGTGACGACGGTCTGGCCGTCTTCGATCCCCTCGCTGATGTTGTGCGTCGTGAGGCCGTCGAGCTCCTCGACGGTGATCTGGACGCCAGTGGAGACCGGCTCCCCCTCTTCGTTCTCGAGGACGATCGTCAGTGCTGCGTCGTCCTCCTCGCCGATGTCGTCGAGGTCGTCGTCCTCTTCGTCGTCGTCCTCATCCTCCGGGTCGTCGTCGACGTCGTCCGCGTCCTGGTCGTCGACGTCGTCCGCGTCCTGGTCGTCGACGTCGTCTGCGTCCTGGTCGTCGACGTCGTCTGCGTCGGGGTCGTCCGCCTCGTCGTCCGCAGCGTCGTCGAGGTCGTCGTCGGTGTCGTCCGCTTCGTCGTCCGCACAGCCCGCCATACCCACGACCGCGGCACTGCCGGCTGCGAGCGTGAATCGGCGTCGGGTGAGTGTTCGCTTCGTCATACTCGAGTCCTACACCACGGAGAATGAAAAGTGTCTGGCAGTCGAACGGTACCGCGTCACAGGGCCGACATACAGCGCCGAACGACGCAGTGGTGGGACGGCGGTCGTCGGATCGACGAGTTCGGTTCCCTCCACTCCTCCCGTTGACCCTCCCAGGGGTGACCAGTACGACGAACGAGCGGGCGGGGGCGGTCGTTCGCGACCGAAGCGTGACCTGCGGTGTCGTGTACGACCGGGGTCGCTCGCGACGGCTGGTTACCGCCTCTCACGCACGGCCGTCGTCGAGCATCATCGAACCGTCCTTCCAATCGACATGTCCACGAGCACGAGTAACGGGTACCAGCATCCGATATCGATCGGTTCTCTCCGTCCCCGGTCCTGCGTCGCTCCCACCGTCTATCAGGACGCAGAAATATCGTTAGGAAGCAATTAACTGTACAGAATGTACGCAAGTTTTATGATTCTAAACCGATGCTTCGGGGTATGGACCGACGGCGATTCATCGCGCTCACGGGTGCGGCGACCTGTCCGTGTGTGGCGTTAGCGGGGTGTACCGGGGAGGCGGATATCGACGGTACCACGGGCTCGGACGACGACGGCCAGGACACGCCCGAGGAGTCCGACGACGGTGGAGACGAGGTTCCCGAGGACGACGACGCCGGTGACGACGAGGAAGAAGGGAGTGTGGAAGACGAACCGATCGAACACGACGGACGACCCATCACCGATCACGACCTCGAGATCCACGACGAGCGGCGGAACGGGCACGTCTTCTGGGTCGACCTCGACGGCAACATGTACGGCCGGAGCGGTCCCCGGCTGCTCCGTAGCGACGACTGGTGGGAGAGTCACGAGGTGATCTACTCCTTCGCGAACCAGCGCGAGGGCTACAACTCGAACATCATCCAGAGCGTGATGGTCACCGACGCCGGTCGGATCCTCTGTGGAGTCGGCGGACGCGGGGACGAGTTCAAGGAGACGGGTCGGATCGAGCTGCTCGACGAGGACCTTGAGGGCTCGACTACCGTCTACGAGTTCGACTACGGCAGAACGACCGGGAGTTTCGGTCACTCGGTCTACGAGGAGATCGTCGTGATCGGCTCGTACGGCCGCTCGGACTTCGAGAACGACCGCCATCCCGACGAGGTGATCCTCTCGACCGACGGTGGCGAGAGCTTCGAGCAGGTCCTCCGCGCGGAGTTTCAGACCGCCAACGCGGCCAACCACCACATCCACGACGTGGAGTACGACCCGTTCGCCGAGCGCATCTGGGTCACCGTCGGCGACGGCGGCAACGCCCAGATCTACTGGTCGGACGACCTGGGCGACAGCTGGGACCACCTCGACGAGTACGGCATCCGGGAACAGCCGACACAGGTCGCCGCCTTCCGCGACAACGTCGCCTTCGGGACCGACGGTAATCCGGACGGTATCATGCGGTTTCCGCGGGACGATCCGAGTGACGCCCCCCGGTCGATCGAGGACATCGGACGGGGACACGTCGAGATCCACGACGAGGAGCACAACCACGAGATGCGGATGTACGCCCGCCGCCGCTGGCACATCCGCGAAGAGGACGGCCGCGAACTCTGTCTCATCCCCTTCGGCTACTCGCCGATGCACCCCGACGCCCGCGAGTCGGTCGTGCTCGCGAGCGTCGACGGCGACGCCTGGTTCGAGCTCTACCGCGTCGACGACCGCGAGAAGCTCCTGACGAACGTGATGGGCCCGCTCTCTCGCGACGGCGATCTCCGTACTTTGATCTCCGACTCCGCCCGGAACGACGGCTTTCAGATCGACGCGACGGTGCCCGAGTTCTGGAAGTAACGTCGAGAGCGCCTCGGTCCCGCCCGGGGTACGGTTCCGTTCGGTTCGACCACCGAACGGAGCCGTTCGACTCGGGCTGGGTCGCGCTCACTTTGAGTCTGCCGGATCCCACTGGCTCTCCTCGGTCGTCCTCTCCCTACTGACCCGGAACGAGGGTGGAATCCATCCCGAACGAGCCGACCGTCCTCGACGCACCCCTCACCGGGGACTGATCACCTCGTCACAGGACGGACATTCGGCGTACGCAGCCCGTTCCCCTCCCTTCTCGTACTCGATGAGTATCCGACCCGGGGAAACGGCCGACTCACAGAGCGGACAGACGCCAACGGATGCAGGTTCGCCAGCCATGACAGGTGGAGCCCTGGAACGTGTGATACACCCTGGCTCCGTGAGTGAACGCGTTCCCCGAGGGTAAAAGACTGATCCGAGCGGAGCGAAAGTGAACACGGCGTATCGGCCCATCACACCGGCCTCTGCTCGTCGATGTGTTCGGTGCGTTCGCACGTACCGGAGTCGGCAGTTCGGAGCGGACTGATACGGACCGTCGGAGCCGATCGTATCCCCCTGACAACACGTCACCGGTGTCGTTCGGTTCGCGGTCGAGGAAGGA
>SKXI01000392.1 GCA_007128515.1 Halococcaceae archaeon
CACGATCAGAGATACTGTCCGCTGTACCTGTGTGGAGATTCTCGTCACCACGGGGGTTCGATGATCCTGAACGACGTACGGCGGACAGTATGAGATATCTACCCGAGAGAGCCGGGTGGCTACGATGACCCCTATCAGATAAGCTGATCTGGCAGCGGGCTCGGGCGAGGAGCCCTGTTCCGGCGGTGGTTGGATCGGCATGACGGAAACGATTTCCACACTGGTTGGTTCGGCGTTTTTTAAGTGTTCGACGGTATCCCGATTTCGTCGTGTTTCGTGTCGGAATCGGAGTTCGTGTCGTCGACGGATTGTTTGGAACTATTAGGTACCATCGACGAGAAACACAGCGTCCTCGACCTCGTGTTTTTCGCGGAGTTCTCGGAGAAAGCGTTCCGAAAGGCCAGGGTTTTGCGCTGTTCCACGCTTCACGTGGAGGAGTTCGTCGTTATCAGGGTCGACTGCGGCGTAACAGCCAGTAGCGCTGGTCGTCGATCCGGATCACGGTTTCATCGATCACACCGTGACCCGGGCGTTTGCCCTCGGTCGGTCGTAGGTCGGCTCTCCGTATCCTGTTATGAGTCGTAGATCGAGGGCGATCGACACCGATCTCTCACGCTCCAAGACAGTATTCGAAAGTGATAAGCCAGCAAGATGGCGTCGAATACCGAGTTCCACTGTCCTTCTCGGGGACACCTCTCGCTCTACACACCCGAACTCGAAGCAGTCGCTGTCCGGTGAGGCGGGCGATTTCTGCCATAACCCTGCTGAAACTCGCTCTGCCTCGATCTCCGCTTTACTCCGACCAGTGCCGACGGCGACCGCCGCGAGCTACACGATGTCGCGTGGGCCTTTTTGTGGCCGGCACGGGAGCGAAGCGACCGAAGCCGGGCCGCAAAAACCTCCACGAAAACCGAGCTCGTCCGGTCACTCCTCCTGAGCGTCCACGACGGCGACGGCCGCGAGGTTGACGATGTCCTTCACCTCGTCGCCGCGCTGGAGGACGTGCACCGGCTTGTCCATCCCGACGAGCATCGGGCCCGTGGCCTCCGCGCCGCCGAGACGCTGGAGCAGTTTGTACGCGATGTTGCCGGCCTCGAGGTTCGGGAAGACGAGCACGTTCGCCGGCTCCTCGAGTTCGGAGAACTCGTAGGTCCCCGTCAGGATCTCCTCGACGACCGCGGTGTCGGCCTGCATCTCGCCGTCGACCGGGAAGTCGACGGTCGGGTCCTCCCGGAGCAGCTTCGCCGCGTCGCGCGGTTTCCGCGTCCCCTCGTTGTCGACGCTGCCGAAGTTCGAGTACGAGAGCATCGCCGCCCTGGGTTCGACGTTGAACCGGCGGGCGAGCTTCGCCGTCTGTTTCGTCACCTCCGCGAGCACCTCCTCGTCGGGGTCCTGGTTCACCGTCGCGTCGGCGAGGAAGACCACCTGGTTCTGGAAGGCGAGCATGTAGACGCCGGCGGCGTAGTTCACGTCCTCGGCAGTGCCGATCACCTGCAGCGGCGGGCGCAGTGCCGTCGGGTAGTGGTGGGTGAGCCCCGTGAGCATCGCGTCGGCCTCGCCGGCGTCGACGAGCACGCTCCCGAGGTAGTTCGAGTCCGTTCGGACGAGGTCCTCCGCCTCGCTCCGCGTGATCCCCTTTCGCTTTCGCTTCTCGTAGAGCGCCTCGGCGTAGCCGTCGAGTCTCCCCTCCGAGAGGTCGACGACCTCGGGTTCGTACTCGAGGCCGAGCCGGGCGATCGTCCGCTGGATCTCCGCTCGCTCGCCGAGCAACACCGGCTCCGCGATCCCCTCCTCCTCGATCTGGTAGGCCGCGCGGATCATCTTCTCGTCCTCGCCCTCGGCGAGCGCGAGGCGTTTCGGCTCGCTCTTCGCCTTGTTCAGGACGACCCGCATCATCTCGCGGGACTTCCCGAGGCGGGCTTCGAGCTCCTCTCTGTACTCGTCGATGTCGATCTCCTTTCGCGCCGCGCCGCTTTCCATCGCCGCTTGCGCGACGGCCGGCGAGAGCTCGAACAGCACCCGCGGATCGACCGGCTTCGGGATGATGTAGTCGGGACCGAACTGCAGCGGCTCGTCGCCGCCGTAGGCTTTCACCACCGCGTCGGGAACGTCCTGTTTCGCGAGGTCGGCGATCGCTTCCGCACAGGCGATCTTCATCGCCTCGTTGATCTCGGTCGCGCGGACGTCGAGCGCGCCACGGAAGATGAACGGGAAGCCGATGACGTTGTTCACCTGGTTCGGGTAGTCGGAGCGACCCGTCGCCATGATCACGGTGTCGTCGCGGGCGGCCTTCGCGTCCTCGTAGGTGATCTCCGGGTCGGGGTTGGCCATCGCGAAGATGATCGGGTTCTCCGCCATCGACCGGACCATCGCCTGGCTCACGATCCCCGCGACGGAGAGCCCGACGAGGACGTCCGCGCCCTCAAGCGCGTCCGCCAGCCCACCGTCGGGGCAGTCGGCGGCGAACTCGCGTTTGTACGGGTTGACCTCGCCGGCGCGCGCGTCGGTGATGATCCCCGAGGAGTCACACATGGTGATGTTCTCCCTCTGCACGCCGAGCGAGACGTAGAAACGGGCGCTCGCGATCGCGCTCGCTCCCGCCCCCGAGAAGACGACCTCGAGTTCCGAGAGCTCCTTGCCGGCGAGCTCCGCGGCGTTCAACAGCGCCGCCCCGGAGATGATCGCGGTGCCGTGCTGGTCGTCGTGGAAGACGGGGATCGACATCCGCTCGCGCAGGGTCTCTTCGATCTCGAAACACTCGGGTGCCTTGATGTCCTCCAAGTTCACGCCGCCGAACGTCGGCTCCATCAGTTCGACCGCACGGACGAACTCCTCGGTGTCGGTAGTGTCGAGTTCGATGTCGAAGACGTCGATGTCGGCGAAGCGCTTGAACAGCACGCCCTTGCCCTCCATCACCGGTTTCGAGGCCGCGGCGCCGATGTCGCCGAGGCCCAGGACCGCGGTCCCGTTCGAGACGACGCAGACGAGGTTGCCCTTCGCGGTGTAGGTGTAGACGTCGTCGGGGTTCTCGGCGATCACCTCGCACGGGCGGGCGACCCCCGGCGAGTAGGCGAGACTCAGGTCGCGCTGGGTGTTCGTGGGTTTGGTCGTCGCGATCTCGATCTTCCCCGGCGGGTCCGTCCGGTGGTACTCCAACGCGTCGTCTTCGAGTGACATACCGTGAGATGCCCCGCCCGTCTCAAAAAGGTATCGTCGTTGGGGGGAAGCCGATTCGACGGTCGTCGAACTCCCCCGGGGCGAGGAAAGAGTGAAACGCCTCCGGTCTAAGGGCAGGACATGGCAACGACACACACGCTGGGGGCGTTCGAACGCTCGCTCGACGCCCTCGACGTGGGGCTCTCTCGAACCGATACGGCGGGCTTCGAGGCGGCGCTCTCGGAGCTGATCTCCGAGCCCGCCGTCGGCGCGCGACTCCCGTTCGAAGGACTCGGTCTCCCGGAGACGGTGACGCTCGATCCGAGTCCACGGGAGCTGGAGGAGGCGGTGACCGGCGTGACCGCCGCCTCCTTCGCCATCGCGGAGTACGGCTCGCTCGTGTTGCCCTCCACCGAGGACGGGAGCGAACAGGTGAGCGTCTTCTGCGATCATCACGTCGCCGTCCTCGCCGAGAGCGATCTCGTACTCGACGTCCCGACGGCGTTCTCGCGGCTCTCGGAGGAGGTGGGGGAGGCGAGGGCCAGCGCGATCATCGCGACGGGGCCGAGCGCGACCGCCGACATGGGCGAACTCGTCAGGGGCGCACACGGGCCGAAGACGGTGGACGTGCTGATCGTGGAGGGGCTATGAGCACCGACCGGGCGGAGACCGCCGCGAGGCTCAGGGAGCTGCTCGACACCGAGGGGGCGTCGGTGAAGGCGAACACGGCCGTCTTCAACCGGGGTCGGTACGACTCGGTCGCCGGTCTGGACGACTACGAGGGGCTGAAAGACCGGGCACGCGAGATCAAGGAGGACGCGATCGAACGCCTGCCCGAGCTGATCGACGAACTCACGGAGAGCGTCGAGGAGAACGGCGGCCACGTCTACCTCGCGAGCGACGCCGCCGACGCGAACCGCTACATCGAGGAGGTCTGTGCCGAACAGGGGGCCGAATCGGTGGTGAAGTCGAAATCGATGACGAGCGAGGAGATCGAGGTGAACGCACACCTCGAGGACGCGGGAGTCGAGGTCCACGAGACGGATCTGGCGGAGTTCGTCCTCCAGATCGCGGAGGAAGAGCCCTCGCACATCGTCGCGCCGGCGATCCACAAGTCGCGTCCGGAGATCGCCCGGCTGATCGAGGAGGTCTTCGAGCCCGACGACCCCCCGGAGACGGCGGAGGAGCTCACGATGTTCGCCCGGGAGTACCTCCTGGAGAAAGTGATGGAGGCCGACGTCGGGATGACCGGCGCGAACTTCCTGGTCGCCGAGTCGGGCACGTTGCTGCTGGTGACCAGCGAGGGCAACGCCCGGAAGTCGGCGGTCGCACCCGACACCCACATCGCGATCTCGGGTGTCGAGAAGATCGTCCCCCGGTTCGAGGACCTCGCACCGTTCGTCGAGCTGATCGGTCGGTCGGGGACCGGCCAGGACCTGACCTCCTACGTCTCGCTGCTGACCCCGCCGGTCGAGAGCCCACCGATCGACTTCGACACGCCGGAGGTGCCCGGGTTCGGCGACTCGGACGCCGACCGCGAGTTCCACCTCGTCCTGCTCGACAACGGCCGGATGGCGATGCGCGAGGACAGCGACCTGAAGGAGACGCTCTACTGCATCCGGTGTGGGGCGTGTTCGAACACCTGTGCGAACTTCCAGCACGTCGGCGGTCACGCCTTCGGTGGCGAGACGTACTCGGGCGGCATCGCGACCGGCTGGGAGGCGGGGGTCCACGGCCTCGACTCGGCCGCCGAATTCAACGACCTCTGTACGGGCTGTTCGCGCTGTGTGCCGGCCTGCCCGGTGAAGATCGACATCCCGTGGATCAACGAGGTGGTGAGAGACCGGATCACCCACGGCGAGGGAGAGAGCCTCGACTTCCTCGTCGACGGGCTCGTTCCCGACGCGGAGGAGGGGGGTCCGGAGCTCCAGAA
>SKXI01000401.1 GCA_007128515.1 Halococcaceae archaeon
GGACCTCCCAACCGTCGGCGACCGACGGAGGCGGCCTCGACGGGTGTGTCGCCCCGTAACCGTTCAATTATCATACCAAAGGGGTAAGCTTTAGTACCATTCGTGTACGATTGCGCGTAATGACTCACCCCCTCACCGTCCTCCACGTCGAGGACGACCCCGCGTTCGCCGAGCTGGCCGCGAGCGCGCTCGAACACGAGGTGGAGGGGATCGACGTCGTGAGCGAGACCGACGTCGAGCGCGCGCTCTCGCGGATCGAGGACGAGGCGTTCGACTGTGTGGTGAGCGACTACGACATGCCGAAGATGGACGGACTCTCGCTGCTCGCTGCGGTCAGAGAGCGCGATCCGAGCCTCCCCTTCATCCTCTTCACGGGGAAGGGAAGCGAGGAGATCGCGAGCGAGGCGATCTCCGCGGGCGTGACCGACTACGTCCAGAAAGGCGGCGGCCTGGAACAGTACGCGATACTCGGAAAGCGGATCGAGAACGCCGTCTCGGGTCGACGGGCGCTCGCCGACCTCGAACGCGAGCGCGAGTTCGTCGACGCCGCGCTGGCGGGGCTGACCGACGTCTTCTACGTCGTCGACGCGACCGGCAGCTTCCTCCGGTGGAACGACCGCCTGAGCGAGGTCACCGGCTACACAGACGAGGAGATCCGGGAGATGCGCCCGGTCGAGTTCTTCGCGCCAGAGGAGCGAGAGACCGTCGCGGCGGCGAGCGAGGCCGTGCTCGCGGACGACGAGACGGTCGTCGTCGAGTCGGTTATCGAGACGAAAGACGGCGAGCGACTCCCCTACGAGTTCACCGGCGCGCCCATCGAAACGGACCTCGCCGAGGACACCTGTGTCTGTGGGATCGGTCGGGACATCACGGCGAGCAAACGCACGGAACGAGAGCTCCGCGAGCAGACGGCGTTCGTCGAGGGGGGACTGGAGGGGGTGATCGACTTCTACTACCTGCTCGACCCGAACGGCTTCATCAGGGACTGGAGCGAAGGGACGCCCGAACTCGTCGGCTACGATCCCGAGGAGCTCCGTGGCGCGCACGCCTCGGCGTTCGTGCCCGAGGGCTCGGAGGAGGAGGTGATGGAGACGCTGGTGCGGGCGGTCGAGGAGGGTCGGGCCCGCGTCGAGGTCCCGTTCGTCACCCCCGACGGGGTCGAGACGCCCTACGAGTTCACCGTCGTCGTCGTCCGGGACGATGACGGGGAGGTGACGGGGATCTGTGGGCTCGCCCGGGACGTCAGCGAGCGCTACGAGCGCGAGCGGACGCTTCGCCGCGAGCGAGACCGGTTGGCGGCGTTCGCGAGCGCGGTCAGCCACGACCTCAGGAACCCGCTGACCGTCGCCCAGGGCCACCTCGAGCTCGCACGTGCCTCCGGAGATGACGGGAGCGACGAGCACTTCGAGGCGATCGACCGGGCGCTCTCGCGGATGGAGACGCTGGTCGATCACGTCCTCGCGCTCGCGAAGGAGGGGCGGGCCGTCGGCGAGACCGAACCGGTCGCGCTCGGGCCGATCGTCGACGACACGTGGCGGTCGCTCGGGACGCGGGGGGAGGCGACGCTCGAACGCGACGAACTGCCGACGATCGTCGCCGACGACGCCCGCCTCCGGCAGCTCGTCGAGAACCTGCTCCGGAACGCGGTCGATCACGGTGGCGAAAGCGTCCACGTCGAGGTGTCCGCGCTCGACGACGGCTTCGCCATCGCCGACGACGGTCCCGGGGTCCCTCCGTCGGAGCGAGAGCGGGTGTTCGATGCCGGCGTCTCGAACGCCGACGGTGGGATCGGCATCGGCCTCGCCATCGTCGAGGAGATCGCCGAGGCACACGGCTGGTCCGTCTCGGTCGCGGAGTCGGCGGCCGGCGGTGCGCGCTTTACCGTGACCGGAGTGAAACGAACACACGTCGCAGCCGACAGAAATCGAGTTCGGTAACCACACGAACAGAAATATCATTCAGCTAAGGTATATCCCCCCTCCGGCCCTCCCTCTAGCCGTGACCGAGATGCTCCCGATCGACCCCCAGTCGCCGACCGACCGACAGCGACCCGCCTCCCGATCCGCCCCCCTCGGATCGAACGTGCTCGTCGTCGCCTCCGTCGTGCTCCTCGGAGCGCTGCTGGTCGCGATACCGGTCGCGGTGCTCGCCGTGATCGAACTCCTGCCGCTCGGCGTCCTCGGTGGCCCCGTCGCGCTGTTCGCAGCGCTCGCGGGTGTCGCCGCCGCACCGGTCCTGGCCCGGAAGGCGATCCGGACGGTCGTAACGCGCCGTGGACCGCCGGTCGACCTCGAGACGCCACGGCGCGAGCGGCGGGTCGAACCCGCGGACTGATAGGGATCATCGTAGCCAACCGGATCTCTCGGGTGCACACGTCACCGGTGTCGTTCGATTCGCGATCGAAGAACTATGAACTCCTACGATGATCCCTATGACACGGGCGGTCGAGCGACCGACCGGTGGTCGCCCGTCCGGATCGACGAGTACCGAGAGCCGGGGACGACGGGCCGGAAAAGAGATGGGAGTTGTTTTGTCCGTCGACTACTAACATCGGGGATCGAGGGGCCGTCTCGGCCCCGCTACCATGACGATTAACGATACAGCGAAATACCTCATTCACGCGGAGATAACGACGAGCGGGGTGGTCGAGCGGAGCGACGTGGTCGGGGCGATCTTCGGCCAGACCGAGGGCCTCCTCGGCGACGACCTCGACCTCCACGACCTGCAACAGTCCTCGAAAGTCGGACGCATAGACGTCCGGATCGCGAGCGAGCGCGGCGTCTCGCGCGGCGAGATGACGATCGCCTCGAGTATGGACAAAGTCGAGACGGCCGTGCTAGCGGCGGCACTCGAAACGATCGAACGGGTCGGACCCTGTCGCTCGACGATCGAGGTCACCCGGATCGAGGACGTCCGGGCGGCGACCAGACGGGAGGTCGTCGAGCGAGCGACCACGATCCTCTCGGAGACGTTCGACGACACGGTGATGAGTTCGGAGGAGATGCTCGCACGGGTCAGAGAGAGCGTCCGGGTCGGAGAGATCGCGGAGTACGAGGGCTACCCGGCGGGTCCGAACGTCGCCGACGGCGGTTCGGTCATCCTCGTCGAGGGTCGCTCGGACGTGCTCACGCTGTTGCGCTACGGCATCAAGAACGCGGTCGCCGTCGAGGGCACCGACGTCCCCGAGGCGGTCGCGGCGCTGACCAGGGATCGGACCGCGACGGCCTTCCTCGACGGCGACCGCGGCGGCGAACTGATCATGAAGGAGCTCGCACAGGTCGCCGACGTCGACGCCGTCGCGTTCGCCCCGCCCGGCAGATCCGTCGAGGACCTGAGCCGCGACGAGGTGATGGACGCGCTCCGGAACAAAGTACCCTACGAAGCCGTCGTGGAGGCGGAGGAACCGCTCGCGAGGGCCGCTGCGGTCGGGGGGGAGGCGAGCCCGGAGCCGACCGAACCGGTGACGGACGACCGTGAGACGGCCGACGACCGATCCGACGACGAGTCCGCCCCGCCCGACGCGACCGGGGTGAGCGGGGACGTCCCCGCGGGGGCCGAACCCGCGGTCGAGGGGGTGGCCGAGCCCACGGACGAGGAGTCGGCGAAGTCCGAGCCCGAAACGCTCAGAGGACACGTCGAGGCGGTGATCGGCGGGGGAACGAACCAGGTCAGCCTGCTCACCGAGTCGTTCGAATCGATCGCCGACGCACCGGCCGAAGCGGCCTTCGAGACCGTGAGGGACGCCGAGAGACGACCGTACGCCGTGGTTCTGGACGGCGTGCTCACCCAGCGGATCCTCGACGTGGCCGCCCAGCGCGGCGTCGAGCAGGTGCTCGCCCGGGAGTTCGGTGAGTTCACGAAGCGGCCGACGAGCGTCCGGATCCGAACCGCGGAGGAACTCGAGGTCCCCGCCTAGAGCAACAGCGCCCACAGCGCCGTACTGAACAGCGCGCCGAAGACCGTCGCGAGGAAGTTCACGCCCTGGTTGCCGAGGTACGCCCCTTCGAGGGTGGCGCCGAGCAGGCTGTCGGCGGTCATCCCGGCGACGCCGCCGAGACAGACGACGAGCGCGCCGACGGGGGTGATGGAGTCGAACAGGACGAGCGCGACGAGCGCGACGAGCGACGCCCCCGCGAGGCCGGCGAGTTCGCCCTGCCAGGTGACCGCGCCGTCGGTTCCGGGGGCGACCCGACGACCGGTCGTGATGAGGCGGGGTTCGTCGTAGACCCCACCGATCTCGCTCGAGAGCGTGTCCGCGAGCGCCGTCGAGAGCGCACCCGCGAACGCGAACAGGAAGAGCGTCGACGGGAGGTCGATCAGCGTGGGGGTGGCCGCGTAGCCGACGACCGCGGCGAGCGCGACCGCGGAGTTGCTCAGAACGTTCCCGCTGCCGCGGGCACCGTCGTTCTCCTCGGCGACGCCACGGGCGAGTTTCTCCTCGTAGCGGAACTTCGTCGAGAGACCGCCGACGCCGTAGAAGGCGATCAGCACGACGAACCAGGCGTAGCCCCCCAGAACGACCGTGAGGAGACCGAGGACGATACCGGTGAGCATCCCGGTCACGGAGGCCGTGCCGAGGGCGTAGGCGACCGTGCCGAAGGCGACCGTCACCCCGAGCGCGAGGACGATCCCCGGGAGCGAGAGGACGAGGTCGAGTTCGGTGAGGAGCCAGAGCGCGAGCCCGACGGTCAGCAGGACGAGCGGGTCGTCCTGTTCGTAGAGTGCGGCCCTGACCTGCGCCGCGATGAGCGCCCCCGCCGTGGCGAAGAAGACGAGCGGGCCGACCGGCCCCGGTTCCCCGTAGGCGATCGTCTCCGCGACGGCCTGCGCGGCGATACCCGCGACCGTCGCGGCGAGGACGAAGCCGGTCGTCGAGGCGAGCGGGCTCCGGTACCGGAGACCGACCAGCTGTGCGCCGAGGTTGCCGAACACCAGGAGACAGACCGAGGCGGTGAACAGCTCCACCGGGAGGCCGAACGCGAGCAGGATCGCGAGCGCGGTCGTCGCGAGGGCGAAGCCGGCGAGCCCGTAGAGCCGTCGCTCCCGCCGGTCGCCGGGGCGGGCGAACAGCTCGAAGAC
>SKXI01000442.1 GCA_007128515.1 Halococcaceae archaeon
CGTCTACGACGGTCGGTAGCACCTCACTCCGGTACCGACGAGCCGGTCGTCACGTCGGGTTTCCCGATCCCCACGAGCGAGAGCAGCGTCGGCGCGAGCGAGGTGAACGCCAACGTCACCATGTCCGAGAGCGTCCCGCCCTCGCGGATCGCGTCGCCCCCGTCGGTCCGTCGGAAACGGTGTAGATCACGGGGAACGGGGTCGTTGGTGTGGGCGGTGTGCGGCCGTTCCTCGGTCCCCGTGTCGCCGGCGTTGCCGTGGTAAGCGGTGGCGACGACGTCTGCACCGGTGCTCTCAGCGCGTCGAGGAGCCGTCCGGGACGCCGGTCGACGGTCTCACGGGCGGCGACGGCCGCCTCGAAGCCGCCGGGTGGCCGACCACGTCCGGGTCCGCGCAGTCGAGCACGACCGCGTCAGGGTCCTCCGACCTCGATAACGTCGCATGGGGTGTCGGTCACCTCGCTCGCGCCCATCTCGGTTTGCAGTTCGTAGGTCGGAACGTCCGGGCTCGGGACGATCTCCCTGATCTCGCCGTCGAACACCACCTCGCGGCTGCCGTTCGGGACGTAGGTGAGGCCGGCGTCCGTCCCGGATCGGCGATCCGGAGCGGTGTGCGCCCCTCGCTCTCGTCGCGAGCCCCACGCTCCCTCGATCGGAGTGTTTTTTTCATTCCCTCACCCAGCCACGCCAATGACGCTCGATCCCGTCCACGCCCAGGGGATCGTCAGGCTCGCGAGACAGGTCGGCCGGGACGTCGACGACGGCGAGGGGCAGGCGTTCGCAGAGACCGTCTGGGAGCGGTTTCTCGACCCGCTGGTCGACGGCTCCGGACGGGTGGTCGTCGAACCGCTCGACGAGCGGTTCAGGGGGCGAGCGGACTGCGAGGACCTCGCGCTCACCGACCGTCCGTTCGAGACGAGCCACGGCGTCGACTCCGGGACGATCAACCCCACGACGTTCAAGAACGGGGTCGTCCTCGACGCGGCCCACGCCGCCGTCGGCTCGGTCCCCTCCGATCTCGGGGTCCACCGGGCGCGGAGCGTCGTCCTCGCGCTCCACTTCGACGACCTCTCGATGCGCTACGGCGGCGACGGCTGGCGGACGTACGACGAGGGGTTCGCACGCGAGCGGATCGTCAACGTCCGCGGGGTCGACCGCTACACCGAGCCCGTCGTCCACGCGCTCGCGCTCTACCTCGCGGAGGGCTATCACGCCCGCCGGTTCGTCGATCGGATCGACGACCTGCTCTACCTCGACGGGCCGCTCTACCCCAAGGGCCTGCTCAACTGGCGGGACCTCGATTCCGACCTCGGCGCCCGTCTGGAGGCGGGGCTCCCGCGCGACGTCGTCGAGAACTACGTCCGCCTCGTCGAGTCAGCACTCGACCGGGGAGTCCCGCTGGTCGGCTTCGTGAAGAACCCCGCCTCGCGGACGATCACCCGGACGCTGCGCGAGCGGTTCAAACGCGAGGGGGAGACCTCGGTCGAGACCCGGTGGTCCGACGACGCCGGCCTGTTCGTCCGCCTGCTCGAACGACGAGCCGAGGGCGAGCGCCTGCGGGGGGAGCTGACGTTCACGAACTGGTTTCGCTCGCGCTCCGGGGCGGATCGGGCGTTCGCGAGCGACGGCGACGCCCTCGGCATTCGACGAGCCTACGACCCCGAGAGCTACGAGGTGACCTTCTTCGTGATCTACGACCCGCGCGACGACGTGCTCTACAAGGTCGAAGCCCCCTACGGCCTCACGGACGAGGAGGGGACGAGAGAGGCACTGACCCGGCAGGTGCTCTCGGAGGTCGCCGCCCAGCGAGGACCGCCGGAACCGATCGCGAAGGCCGACGAACTCGCACGGATCGGGAGCGAGGAGAAGCGCGCGCTCACGAGGATGATCGAACGCGAGACCGACTCCGAGGCGAGGCGGAGCTACGACGACGTCCGGTGGGTCGAAGGGGAGTACTGATACGGTCTGCTGTAACGATTGACCGGCCCAAGGGCGACCGTCCTGCGGTCGCGCCGGTACTGACGTACAGCAGTCCACATGACACACTCCGGGCGGGCACCCGGCCCGACACGGTCCGGTGGCGTCGGTGGGCCCCCCCCCGATCCCGCACAAAAAGGCTTTGAGCCGTCGTTACCGGTGTTGGGACGACGGATGTACTCGAACACCGGTCGGTACTCCGACGGGAACGCCGAGGGAGGCGTCGAATGGACGTCGTCGCCCTCGGCGGTTGTGGGGCCATGGGGCGTGCGGCGTCCCGGGAACTGATCGAGAGCGAGTCGGTCGATGACCTGCTCATCGCCGATCACGACCGAGAGCGCGCCGAGTCGTTCGCAGCGACGCTGCCCGGGGCGGTCGGGGTCGCCCGGGTCGACGTGACGGACCGGGGGCGGCTGGTGGAGACGATCGACGACGCGGACGTCGTCGCGAACGCGCTGCCCTACGCGTTCAACGTCGACGTAATGGAGGCGTGTCTCGAATCCGGCTGTCACTACCTCGACCTCGGCGGGCTCTATCACACGACGCGGACGCAGCTCGAGTACGACGCTACGTTCGACGACGCCGGGTTGACGGCAGTGCTCGGGATCGGCGCGAGCCCGGGGACGACGAACGTCGCGGCGGCGATGGGAGCGAGCCGCCTCGATCGGGTCGAGTCGATCCGGATCCGCACCGGCGCGAGGGGAGGCGGCGAGGGGTTCGCCTACTCGCCGGCGACGATCCTCGACGAGGTGACGATGGAGCCCGTCGTCTACGAGGACGGCGAGTACCGCACGCTCGAACCGCTCTCGGGTCGCGAACGCTACACCGTGCCGGAGCCGGTCGGCGAGGTCGAGGGGTTTCACAGCATCCACTCGGAGCTCGCGACGATGCCGGAGACGTTTCCTGGCGTCGAGACCGTTGATTTCCGGGTCGCCTTCTCGCCGGCACTCGTCACCGCCTGTGAAGTGCTCGTCGATCTCGGGCTCACGAGCGAGCGGCCGGTCGAGTTCAAGGGCGTCGAGACGTCCCCGCGCGAGTTCCTCGAGTGGCACCTCGAACGGCGATCGGTTCCCGAGCGCGCGGAGGAGTGGAAGGCGTTCAGGGTCGACGTGACCGGCGAGCGTGACGGCGAGTCCCGACACTACCGCTACAGCACGGTCGTCGGATCCCGGCTCGACGACTGGGGGTTGCCTGCGACGGCCGTCTGGACCGGCGTTCCCTTGGGGGTCGCCGCCGCGGCTGTCGGTCGGAACGAGGCGCTCGCGACCGGCGCGAAGCCTCCGGAGTTGTCGTTCGATCCCGAGTCGTTCCTCGACGAGTTGCGAGCCCGCGGAATCGCCATCGAGGAAGAACGGGTCGAATGAGCGTCGTTCGAGAACGCCCTCACGCGGCGTTCGATCGCCCGATCACCGTGCACCGTAGTTAATACGGTGGACCCGGTTTCCACCGTATGACTCCGAAGGAGCTCTCTCGCCGATTCGGCCCGGTAGAGGTGCGGGGATGAGCCGGGCACACACCGTCGCGTTCTTTCCCGAGGCCGCCTACGGCCCGGCGCTCAACTCCGTCGCGATCGCACAGGCGGTCTCCGACCTCGGTCACGAGGCGGTCTTCCTGACCGATCCGTCACTGACGTCCGTGTTCGAGGAACGGGGGTTCGAGACCGTCGAGGTCGACATGTCGGACCCGACACTGACGCCGGAGGAGAAGGCGAACTACTGGGACGAGTTCATCAACAGGCACATCCCGAACTTCGACGACCCGCCGTACGACCAGCTCGACACCTACGTCGTCGAGTGCTGGGAGGCGATCGTCGACACCGCGAAGTGGGCCGAAGCGGACCTCCCCGAGGCGCTCGAGTCGGTCGATCCAGACGTCGTCTGCGTCGACAACGTGATCGCGTTCCCGGCGATACTCGGATCCGACGTCCCGTGGGTCCGGATCACCTCGTGTTCGGAGACCGAGATCCCGGACCCGAACGTCCCACCGTACCTCTCGGGGTGTCTGGCGGACGACCGGGAGGGTCACCACGCGTTCGAGGCCCGGTACAAGGAGGTCATCGGGCCGGTCCACGACGAGTTCAACGAGTTCCTCGCGGAGAACGGCGTGGAGCCGTACCCGCGGGGACTGTTCCTCGAGCCGTCCCCCTACCTGAACCTGCTGAAGTACCCGGATCGGCTCCGGTGGGACCGCTGGAACCAACTGGATCCCGACCGCTTTCGGTACATCAACGGCTGTGTCCGCGAGTACGAGCCGGAGTACGAGGTCCCAGCATTCGACGGCCACGGCGACGAGGCGCTCCTGTACCTGGGCTTCGGCAGCCTCGGTGCGGGGGACACGGAGCTGATGAAGCGGTTCCTCCGGTTCTTCGGGGACCGACCCTACCGGTGTCTCGTGAACGTCGGCGAGTACGCCGAGGAGTACGACGAAGGCGGGATCCCGGCGAACGTGCGGGTCGAGCGCTGGTTCCCCCAGCAGTCCGTCGTCGAACAGTCGGACGTGGTGATCCACCACGGTGGGAACAACACGTTCAACGAGTGTCTCTACTACGGTACCCCAGCGGTCGTGATGCCGTACGTCTGGGACGGACACGACAACGCCACGCGCCTCGACGAGACCGACCACGGGCTGAAACTGCACCGCTCGAACTGGAGCAACGACGAACTCGAGGCGGCGATCGAGACGTGTCTCACTGACGAAACGATCCGGTCGAACGTGGCGACCACCGCCGAGGAGATGCAGGCCGCGCAGGGACGGGAGACGGCGGCCCGACTCATCGATGAACTACTCGTGGAGCATGTCTGAGACCGTCGTTCGGGCGGAAGCGGAGGCCTCCGACCGGTCGGTGGTGGGCGTCGGCGATCCGAGCCACGAGATGGCCGAAGACGGGTGGACGGGAACCGACGGGGAGAGCGAGACGTGACCGGGTTCGATCCGTTCGGCAGACAGGTCTTCGACCGCAACGCGTACCGGGCGGTGGAGTCGGCGCGCACGATAGCGGTGGTGAACCCGGCGACCGAGGAGCGGATAGGGGAGATCGCGGTCTGTGAGGAATCGGAGGTAGAGCGGGTGGTCGAGCA
>SKXI01000307.1 GCA_007128515.1 Halococcaceae archaeon
GACGCCGTGGAGGCAGCGGGCGGCAACCCCGACGCGGCGAAGGTCGAGAACTTCGGCTGAAGAGCCCTCGCGGCCGATTGGCAGCGCGGCTCACGGGTCGTTCCCCTCCGTTCGCCACTCGGGGGTGCTCCGCACCCTCGCACCGCTCGCCCTTTTACTGTCTGTGAGGTCCACAAGCGAGCCAGCCCTTCCCCGTTCGGATCGCGAGCCCCAAAACGTGCTCACGATCCGGGGCCGCATCTCCGATCGAGAGTGTAAAGCGTGACCGGTTCGCTCATCCCTCGACGACCGCCGAACGAACGGTGAGTATAGGAGGTACACGTAGCGATCAGTCTGTGAAGCTACCCAGAACTTGGTAATAGTCGCGTGCGAGATACGAATATGGATTCATTACGAGTGAATCGTGTTACAATCCCCTGCTTCTGATCATTGGAAGGATCTGTGGCCGGTGGTGGACGCCTCCCAACTGGATTCAACGGGCATCTCTTCCAGGAATGGGTGTTCTGCCCGACCGGTTCGGGCGTGAGCGATTTGCGCGATATATCCCTGGTAGTCAGCTGCCGCCGTCCGGTCTCTCGCTTCCTGGCCCCATCGAGCGCCCCCACCTGCGGCTCACTGTGCCTTTCTGCCGATGAAGTCTCGTGTCGCCTCGACGTACTCGTCGGGGCGTGTCATGTGGGGTATATGACCGGCGTCCTCGAACCGCGCAACCTCGACAGCGGGCAACGAATCGGCGAGTCTCGACACCACCCCGGCATACGTCGGAGGGCTCTCACTCCCCGTCGTCAGCATCACGGGTCGGTGAAACTCCGCGAGCCACGCCGGGTCGAAGGCGTACTGGTCCGGATCCCTCGCTTCGTCCAGGAACGCCGGGGCGTTCTCGACCATGGTCGACCGGAGATCCGGGGGGAGCTGCGACCAGCTCCCGGATCCGAGTTCGAACTCGATGAACCGCCTGGCGCCACCCTCGTGGTCCCCGGAAGCGATGCGATCGACGACGGTCGCCGTCATCTCCTCGTCCTCCTCGACGAGCGGGGCCAGGTCCGGATCATCGGAGATGAGGTCGAATAGCGGCGGCTCGTGGGCGATGACGCCGTGCAGCAGCTCGGCGTGCCCGGCGGCCAGTCGCAGCGCGATCGAGGCGCCGAACGAGTTCCCCACCACCCAGGCGGGAGCCAGTCCCAGCCGCTCGATCAGCGCTGCCAGGTCGGCGACGTGGTCATCGGTGGTACCATGTCCGGGCCGACGCTCGCTTTGGCTGTGGCCGCGACGGTCGTAGGCCACGACGCGGAACGACTCGGCCAACGCCCCAACGACGTCATCCCAGTCGTGGTGCGAACTCCAGGAACCGTGCACGAGCACGAGCGGTGGCCCGCTCCCCGTCAGGTTGTAGGCGATCTCGGTCCCATCGGTAACCGTGACAGTCTCCATGTCCGCCCCTTCGTCCGGTGGTGGTGTTTCGGGCATACGTCAGTCCACCCCTGACCACCTATGCGGATTCGTCACAAAGAGTTATCTACTGACAAATCTGCACGGGCTGAAAGAAGAGTGGTCGGTGGACGATACGCGCTGTGTATCTCGCATGGCGCTACGAACACCATCTGGTATTGGCAGGTATCCCAGCGATCAGCTCGTAGCGCTACCTACCGGTTGCGTCTCCGAACACCGGCTGAAACGATTCACCGGAAACCGGCCGACCCACCGCAGGCCCAACCCCTATCCGAATCTCGTCCCTCCGTTCACTCGATGATCGATTCTCTCGCCGGTGACGACGTACCTCGCGCCTCGAGGATGCCCATGCTCGGCCTCGGCACCTGGCAGAACGACGACCGCGACCAGTGCGTCGAGAGCGTGAAGACCGCGCTCTCGACCGGCTACCGGCACGTCGACACCGCCCAGGCCTACGGCAACGAGGACGCCGTCGGCGAGGCGATCGCCGAATCCGACGTGCCGAGAGACGAGGTCTTCCTCGCGACGAAGGTCTGGATCGACGACCTGGGCTACGAGGACGTCCTGGAGAGCACCGAGGAGAGCCTGAAGAGACTCGGGGTGAACGCGGTCGATCTGCTCTACGTCCACTGGCCCGCTCGTACCTACGACCCGGCGGAGACGCTCCCGGCGCTCGACGACCTCCGGGACGAGGGGAAGGCCGATCGGATCGGCGTCAGCAACTTCGAACCGGGGGACCTGCACACGGCGGCCGACCAGCTCGACGCGCCGATCTTCGCGAACCAGGTCGAGTGTCACCCGAAGCTTCCCCAGGAGGAGCTTCGGGAGGTCTGTCGGGAGATGGGGATCGAACTCGTCGCCTACTCGCCGCTCGCCCGCGGCGAGGTGTTCGACGTGCCCGAACTCGACGTGATCGCGGCGGACCACGACGCGAGCGCGGCACAGGTGAGCCTCGCGTGGCTCAGAGAACACGGGATCACCGCGATACCGAAGGCGACCGGGAGAGAGCACATCGCGGAGAACTTCGGATCGCTCTCGCTGTCGCTGTCGGCGGAGGAGATCGAGACGATCGACGGGATCCCCGAGACCGAGCGGACCGTCGACCCGGCGTTCGCGCCCTGGTAGGCGGCTGACCTCGCGCCCGGTCGGGTCACCCACAAGGGTAATATATACGAATAAATAGAATTTCTGCATGGCCGTACAGTCCCGACGGATCGGGGCGATCGGAGCGATCCAGCTAGACCTCCGACGTCTCCACGAGAGCTGGATGGAGCTGCTGTTCCCACGACAGCGCGACGCCGCCCACTCCGTGCTCGGGAAGTGGACGCCCTCGACGACGAGCGGTTGGGCCGCGTACAGGAGCTGGGCCGCCCTCGGCGCGCTGCTCGTGGCGCTGGCCTACCCGATGACGCTCGCCGGCTTCGCGCTCCGGTTTCACACGCGACGGATCGACCGGGTCGCGGCCGGCCTCGGCGTGGCCGGCGTGATGGGGCTCTCGGTCGTCGTCTGGGGTGCACTCACGGCGATCAGCTGGTTCCGGTTCGCCTACCGGGGCGAGGAGATCGTCGCGGTCGTCGCGGCGGCGGTCGTCGCGACGCTCGCCGCCGGGGCGGCGGTCGTCTTCGCCCGGGTCGGTGGTCGCGCGGTGACCGTCGCCCTCGCGTACCCCTCCGCGATGACCGCGCTCTTTCTACCCCCCGTCGTCGCGGCGCTGTTCTCGCCGACCGTCGGCGCGGTGGTGCTGCCCGGGAGCGACGCGCTCGCGATCTGGCTGCTCGACGAGGTGCTCGTCTACGGCGGGATCGAGGGCTACCTCCGCGGGCACTACAGTCTGGAGGGGGTCGCGTACGTCGCGATGTGGTTCGCCATCGCGGTGCCGCTCGGCTGGCTGCTCGGGCTGCTCGTCGCGCTCGCCGACGTCGTCAGGCCTCGTACGTAGTGTTTACGGCCGTTTCGGCCGATACGCAACTCCTAAGAGCCCACGTTGAGTAGGGAGACCAGCACGATGTCACTTGCAGACACCGTGCGGCGATGGCTGGATGACGATGCGGCCGTCATCTACGAGTGCAGGGAGTGCGGAACGGCGCTCGATTCGGACGAGTTGATGTGTCCGTTCTGTGGCTCCACCGACGTCTCCGAGTACGACGTCCGGTAACCCGTAGACCCGCGGTGTCGCTCTCGGTTCATCCGTCCCGCCCGGGTGGCGGGACGAGACACGGACGACGAGCGCCGACGCTGGAGAACCGTCAACCCTTATTTCGGTGCCACCCAACTCGACACATGGAACTCGACACGACGAAGACGGCGGCCGCGTTCCTCGCGATCGTCGGGGTCGGCGTCGCCGTCCTGCTCACGATGCCGGTGGGGATGACGACCGACACCGTCCTGATGATGGTCGCTCCGTCGATGATCGCCTACGGGCTGCTGACGCTCGCGATCGGCGTCAAACACGGCGAGTACCGCGCGACACACTGACCTCGAACGCTCTCATACGGACTGTTGACCGTCGTACCGGTCATCGTCCGATCGGTCGACGAATCACCGGTAAGAAACTCCAACAGTCCGTCTCAAAGGGATCACCGGAGCCGATCGTCTCTCTCGGGCGTACACACCACCGGTGTCGTTCGATTCGGGGTCGAGGAACTGTGGATCTCGACGACGAACCCTGGCACACGGACTGCTGTACGTCAGTACCGGCGCAACCGCAGGACGATCGCCCTTGCGCCGGTAGATCGCTACAGCAGACCGTATCAGTACTTCGCCTCGGCGCCGGTCGTCTCGTAGATCCGATCCATGAGCGCGTCGCGCTCGCGCTGCCAGGCGGCCAGCCCCTCGGGCGAACTCGGGTAGGCCTCGTAGTGTTCTAAGAGCTCGTCGGCGAGCTGTTTCGTCTGATAAAAGGTCCAGATGACGCCCCAGTAGCCGTAGCTCTTCACCGCGGCCTGCAGCTTCAGCTTCCAGCCGATGTCCGCGCTGCCGGAGTAGAGCGCGTCCGAGAGCTTCTGGCCTGGCAGCGCCGCGAGCAGCCCCATCAGGTCGTCGGTCTCGACGGCGGTGGACATGACGTTGTAGACGTCGAGAGCGGCGAACCGACCGCCGAAGTGCTCCATCACCCGCTCGTTGTAGTTCCAGAGGGAGTCCTCGGAGCGGTCGCCCGATTCGAGCGAGGCGACGATCTCCTCGCCCGCGTACTCGCCGGCGTAGGCCGCGCCGGCCATCCCCCCACCCGTGGTCGGGTTGACGTGACCCGCCGAGTCGCCGACCGCCACCATGCCGGGTGCGACGGCCGAGTCGTACGGCCTCCGCGTGGGGAGCGCCGCCCCGAGTTTGTCCGTTACGCGTGCGTTCCGGAACTCGGGTCGGCTCCGGAGGTCGCGTTTCAGGTCGTCGACGAGTTGCATCGGCTCCTCGGTCATCTGGAAGCCGACCCCGGCGTTGATCTCCGTGCTCGTCCGCGGGAAGTACCAGAGGTAGCCCGCCGCGCGTTCGGTCGGCTTGAAGACGAGCGCGTCCTCCCACTCGACCGGCTCCTCGACCTCGACGATCTCGCGGTACGCCGAGGAGAACTGCGAGTAGGTGACGTTCGTGTCGAAGGTCGCCTC
>SKXI01000199.1 GCA_007128515.1 Halococcaceae archaeon
GCCGGCGGCATCGGCGGGCCGCTCTTCCACGCGATCAACCAGTTCGCCTGGTCGACCGTCGCGATGATCGTCGTCGCGATCCTCGTCGTCGTGCTGGCGAGCGAGGGGATCTCGGCCTACGCCCGGAGGCTGGTGCGGTGAGATCCGACGTCCCGTTTCTCGACCCCGACTCGCTCACGACGCCGTTCGCTCACCTCCCCCGGCCGCGGACCGACGGCGAGACGGTGCGGATCGCACTGTTTTCGGACGTGCACGTCGCGGTCGACGGCGAGGCCACCCCCAGGAAGGCGTTTCACCGGACCGGAGAGTTCCTCGAACGAGCGGTCGAGGACGCGAACGGGAGGGACGTCGATCGGCTCGTCCTCGCCGGCGACCTCACGAAGGACGGCCACCCCGACGAGTTCGCGCTGTTCGAGGAGCGTGTGGAGGGAGCCGACGCGCCGCTCCTCGCGGTTCCGGGCAACCACGACGTCCCCAAAGAAAACGACGACCACGAGACGCCGCCGCTCTCGCGGTTCGCCCGGCGCTACGCCCCGGGACTCCCCTTTCGCCATCGGGTCGGACCGGTCGACCTGATCGGGCTGAACAGCGCGGAGACCCCCGACGGGGTGCTCTCAGGGGTGCACCACGGACAGGTGTCGACCGACCAGCTCGACTGGCTCGACCGCACCCTCGGTCGCGCAGAGACCCCGCTCGTCGTCGTCCACCACAACCCGCTCTCGCTCCCGCAGGTCGCCGATCGCGCCGCTGACTGGCCGTGGCACGTCTACCGTCACGCCGACCCGACCTCGTTTCTCAGGCTTCTAGACGATCACGACGTCCCGCTCCTGATCACCGGTCACCAGCACGTCCCGTCGCTCAGGCACGAAAACGGCCTCACGCAGGTGATCGCCCCAGCGCTCGCCTCGTACCCGCTCTCCTATCTCCTCGTCGAGATCGGCGTTCGGGGCACCGACCTGACGCTGGTCCCCGTCGGGATGACCGGGGACCTGACGGAGTCCTACGAGAATGCGGCCGCGGGCGAGGCACACCACCGGGCGATGCTCTCGTACACGGACGAGACGCTCCGCTCGCTCCCGTTCTAGAGGGGGTCCGGCGGACGCTACGGGTCGTATCGGAGCAGGTCGTCCGCGTGCGCGGCGAACGCCGTGGTCTCCTCGTCGAACGAGTCGGCGTACCGCACGAGCAGCGTGATGAGCGTCTCGGGGCGCTCGATCTCGGTCACCTCCTCGCGGTTGAGCACGCCCGCCTCGGCGAGTTCCGAGAGCGTCCGGCTCACCGTCGCGCGGGAAACCTCGGCCCGCTCGGCGATCGCGGTCCCCGTGGCGTCGGGATCGGTCAGCAGCGCGAGCACGACCGCCCGCGGCGTCTCCCGACGGAGGTAGCCGAGCGCGGTCCGCTCGAACGCGGAGAACTGCCCCGCGGGAAAGTAGCGTCTGTACTCCCCGTCGGCGTGGCTCTCGATCGACCTGGCGTCTACCAGCCGTCGGAGGTGGTGCTGGGTCTCGCCGGTGCCGAGCGAGAGGTCGTCCCGTATCTTCGAGAAGTGTGCGCCGGGCGTCGTCGAGAGGTAGCCGGCGATCGCACGCCGTGTGTCGTTTCCCTCCGACGCCGACGCCTCGTCGCCGACCAGGCCGACGAGCGGCGTCGACGCTCCGAGCGCGGCGAAGCGCCTGAGCGTCGTCCGCTTCTCCCGGTCGACGCGCTCTGTCATCGAGACGTATAGGGACGGGCCGTGTAAAACCGCTTCGACCGTTCGCCGGGTTCGTGGGTGGCTAACGAGCGATACGTGGTACCTACCGCCTCAGTCGAGTTCCTTCTCGATCTCCTCGCCCACGTCCTCTTCCGTCTCGTCGACGTCCATCTCGTCGACCTCCTCGTCGAGGTCCGCCTCCACGTCACCCAACACCTCGTCGGCGCTCTCGATCGAGGCGGGGTCCTGGCCCTCCTTGATCGCCTGGGCCTCCTGTTCCATCTTCTCCATCTGCTCGGGGCCGACCTCGGCCTCCTCGTCGATCTGGCCGAGCAGTTCGTCGATGTCGTCGAGCCCGAGCAGTTCGCGCGTCTCGTCGTCGAAGCCCTGGCTGTCGAGCTGGCCCTCGTCGAGTTTCACGTCGCTCCCGGAGAGGTGCTTGCCGTAGCGACCCACCAGCGAGGTGAGTTCCTGCGGGAGGACGAACGTGGTGGACTCGCCCTGGCCGATCGCCTCGAGGGTGTCCATCCCCCGCTCGATGATCGCGCGCTCGCCCATCGACTCGGCGGACTTCGCGCGGAGCACGGTCGAGACGGCGTCACCCTGCGCCTCTAAGATCTGGCTCTGTTTCTCACCCTGCGCGCGGATGATGTTCGACTGCTTGTCACCCTCGGCCTTCTCGATCGCGCTCCGGCGTTCGCCCTGCGCCTCGAGGATCATCGCGCGCCGCTTTCTCTCCGCGCTGGTCTGTTGCTCCATCGCCCGCTGGACGTCCTGACTCGGGTTCACCTCGCGCACCTCGACCGACTCGACCCGGATCCCCCACTCGTCGGTCGGCTCGTCGAGCTCCTTGCGGATCTTCGCGTTGATCTCCTGGCGCTTGTTCAGCGTGTCGTCGAGTTCCATGTCGCCGAGCACCGCTCTCAGGGTGGTCTGCGCCAGGTTCGAGACCGCCTTCTTGTAGTCGTCGACCTCGAGGTAGGCCTTCTTCGCGTCCATCACTTTGATGTAGACGACGGCGTCCGCGGTCACCGGGGAGTTGTCCCGGGTGATCGCCTCCTGGCGGGGGACGTCGAGGGTCTGTGTCCGCATGTCGAAGCGGTGTGTCGCGCTCACGAACGGGGGGATGAAGTGGATCCCCGGATCGAGCAGCTTCCGGTACTCGCCGAACACCGTCAGCGCTCGTTTCTCGGTCGCGTCCACGATCTCGACCATCTGCCAGACGGTGACGATGGCGAGAAACAGGATCAGAAGCCCCACGAACGCGAGCGTGAGTTCGACCTGCAGCGGTGCGATGTACATATCGCCACGTATGAACGACGGAGGTAAAAGGGTTCTCATAACCCGGGTACACGGACGCTACGAACGCCCTCAGCCGGTTTCGTACTCGGGTTCTCGTTCGCCCGCCGGGTCGACCGCGTCGACGGCCTCCTCCGGGTCCCGACCGCGCGCGAGTTCGCGGTCGATCTCGTCCTCGATCGCGCCGAGGGACTCGACGCGCACGACGTTCCCGCCGCCGGGATCGACGACGATCACCTCCTCGCCCTCGGGGATCTCCGAGTCGAACGAGCGGGCGGCGTAGTTCGGGTTGAAACCGCCGCTCTCGAGTTTGATCTCGCCGGAGGTCGGGGTGACCCGCTCGGTCACCCGGCCGGTGCGTCCCTTCAGGGAGTCGGAGTCACTCGTCCTCGCCGTCCCCTTCCCGCCGTAGAGGTCGAGTTCGCGGTAGGCGAACAGCGCGACGCCGCCGATGAGCAGGACGAGCATCGCCAGGACGGCGGAGAGGGCGATACCACCGATGAACTGCCCGAGGACCAGGCCCGCGAGTCCCGCGACGATCAGGGCGACGCCGAGGACGATGAGGTGGGCGCCGGGAGCGATCGCCTCGGCGACCGCGAGGATTACCCCGACGACGAGGAGGACGACGGGCAGCGACTCGCCCAGGATCTCTACCATACCCGAGGTTAGAACGCCAACCGATTAACGTTTCCGTGCCTCGTCTCCACCTCGTGACGCCGCGTCGGGATCGCGAGCCGCACAGGTCCTCTCGCTTCACTCATTTAATACTTCCGGATAAACACATGGATTAATGATCATTCACTCCGAGTGACCGGTCGAGTGTCGTCCATGAAACGAACACGCTATCCGATGGGACGACGGGGAGTACTGGGAACGATCGGTCTCGCGCTCGTGGGGAGCGGGTTCGCCACGTCGGCGAGCGCGTGGCACCCGGAGACGTACGAGGCGGAGCTCTCGGGCGAGGGCCACGGCATCGACACGATCGCACGTGGCACGGCGCACTTCGAGCTCGAGAAGGACGAACTCGCGCTCCGCTACACGCTCGACGTGGTCTGTGTCTGTGACGCGACGATGGCCCACGTCCACCTCGGGAGCGAGGGCGAGGACGGTCCGGTCGTCGCCTGGCTCTACCCCGAGGAGGGTGAGGAGCCGGAGACCAGAGAGGGCTGGTTCACCGGCACGCTCGGCGAGGGGACGATCACCGACGAGGACCTCGTCGGCCCGCTCGAGGGCGAGTCGATCGAGGCGCTCGTCGACGCGATGATCGAGGAGGGAGCCTACGTCAACGTCCACACCGAGCGCCACCCGGACGGCGAGATCAGGGGACAGATCGTGCCGACCGAGGAGTTCGAACGCCCGGACGAGGAGCCGGTGGACCCGGACGAGGAGCACGAGGTCACCGTAACGGTCCCGGACCAGTTCACGCTCGACCCGATCGAGGGGGCGACGGTGCGACTGGTCGACGTCGAGACGGGCGACGTCGCGGCGGAGGGGACGACCGCCGAGGACGGCACCGTCGACCTCCGTGTGCCCGACGGCGAGTACCGCATCGAGGGCGACGCCGAGGGCTACTTCGCGGACGAGGCGGAGCGTCCGATCGAGGTCGTCGGCGAGGACACGGAGGGGTCGGTGGCCCTCTATCCGGAGGACCCACCGGACGAGGCGGTGCACACCCTCAGGATCGAAGCGACCCGGCTCGACACGGATACCCCGATTCGGGGCCGTATCTGGATCGAAGCCGAGGGCGACGAGGTCGCCTCCGAGGAGACCGACGACGGTGTCGTCGAGTTCGAGGTCGGAGACGGGACGTACGGGATCTACGCCGAACCCGAGGAGTTCGTCCCGGATACCAGAGATCCCTCCGAGGTCGACGTCGACGGCTCCGACGTCGAGGTCGCGTTCGAGGTCGAACCGATGACACGGCCCGTCACGTTCGAGGTGACCGACGCGGAGACCGGCGATCCGGTCGAGGACGCGGTCGTCCGTCTCACCCTCCCGCCGGACGGGGACGAAGGGGTCTACGAGTACGTCGGCATAACCGGGGA
>SKXI01000023.1 GCA_007128515.1 Halococcaceae archaeon
CCTCCGCGAGCACCGTCTCCGCGCGACGCATCCCCGCCATCGTCGCCTCCTGTACCGCTCGAAGCCGGTCGATCTCGGCGTCGCTCTTCACCGTGCGCATCTCGCCGACGGCCGTCGTCGAGGCGAGGTCGTGCCCGACGCGTTCGAGCCGGAGCGCGGCGTCGTGTGGGAGGTGTGCCGGGACGAGTAGCGTGGAGCCGGGTTCGAGGAGCTCCGCGGCGCGCTCGCCCGCCGTCCTCCTCGGTCCGTCGTCCGCCGGGACCACCGTCCCGGGGAACTCCCGCCCGGCCTGGTCGGCGAACAGCGCGGGCGCAGGGAGGACGGCCTCCCCCCCGCGGTAGACGAACGCGTAGGGTCTGTCGGGACCCGAAAAGCGCGTCAGGTATCGCAGATCGTCGTCGAAGCGGTCGCCGACGTGGACGAACGCGTCGGCGCCGCGCGCGCCGAGTTCGGCCGCGATCGGTTCGTAGTCGGTGCGCAGCGCCTCGCCCATCTAGTCCGCCTTCGGAGCCTCGGCCTCGCCGGTGAGTTCGGCGATCAGCTCGGCGGGTTCCTCGCCGGTCGGCCGGTTCCGGAGCAGCACGTCGATCGGGAGCGTCGGCGCGCCGTCGACGAGGTTCTGGAGCAGGACGAGACGTTCGCGTGCCCGGCTCATCCCGACGTAGAAGACGCGGCGCTCGTTGTCGGTGAGCACCGGTACGGGGTTCGTCGTCCGGGTGAACTCCCCCTCGACCTCGATGCCCTGCTGGTCGACCGTCGCGGCCATCTGCTCGACGACTTTCTCAGTTAAATCGGTCGCGACGAAGACGTGGTCGGCCTCGCGCCCCTTCGCCGAGTGGATCGTTCCTATCCGCACTCGGTTCGGGTCCATGTCGGCGTGCGAGCCCCGGAAGTACGCCTCCATGCTCTTTCGCTGGAAGCTCGTGATCTTCCGGGACATGTCCGCGGCCGAGGCGGGGTCGGGCAGGAACGGGACGTGCGCTTTGATCTCCTCGGGGGTGACCTCGATCTCCGTGAGGTCGTCGACCTCTTCGGCTTCCTTCCGGTCGTCGATCAGGGTGAAGAGGTCGTCGCGGTCGTTCGTCCCGAACGCGCTGTCGGCGAACATATCGGCGAGCCGTCGGGCTTCGAGGCCGTTCACCGGCTCGCCCTCCTCCAACTTCTCGACGCCGCTCACGTACGCCGAGAGACGGTCCGTCCACATCCGCTGGTCGGTGAGGATCTTGAACGGCATCCCCTCGCCGATGAACTCGTCGATGAATCCGAACATCTGATAGCGAGCTCTGAACAGCACCATCACCGTCTCGTCCGGCGAGGAGTTGATCGTCCCCCGCACGTTCCTGACCAGGTCGAGCATCGAGGGGTTCTCGACCGCCTCGACGATCCCACCTTCCTTTCGCGGTTTCAGGTTCTTCTCCTGGCGGACCTCGATGTGTCTGACCTCGGTCTGGACCACGTCGAGCACCCGCGAGGGGAGCCGGTAGGAGGTGTCGAGGATGACGTCCTCGCCCTCCTCTTCGAGCAAGAGGGAGGGATCGGCTCCCTGCCAGGCGTAGACGACCTGGTCGTCGTCGCCCGCGATCAGCACCCGCTTCATGTGGGGTTTCCACTCGTCGTAGACGTCGTACTGGAGCGTGGTGATGTCCTGAAACTCGTCGATGACGAGGTAGTCGACGTTCGGGACGAGCGAGCGCTGTTTCACTCGCTCCAACATATCGGCGAAGCCGACGAGCCCCTCGTTGCCCTTGTGCGCTCGCCAGCCACGGATCGCCTCGGGGATGTCGAGTCGGTCGTCGGTGGAGGGCCAGGTGGGGGTGTACTTATTGCCCTCGAGCGAGTTCGGGTCGAGCTCCGGTGGAAGCCGGACCGTCTCGATGTCCCACTGGAACGGGACGTCGTACCAGTCGGCGACGTCCCGCCGGGTGCGCTGGAGCCACTGGCTCGTCGCGATCACCTTGTTGCCGAGGGCGGTCGAGCGGGCGGTCCGGCGGTGGGCGCCCTCGTACTCGTCCTGGTACTCCAGGCCGTAGCTCTCACAGAACTCCTTTTTGTCCTTCTCACCGACGACGTCGCCGCGCGAGAGGTCGAGGAGCTCGTAGGCTTTCGCGTGCATCGTACAGACGTTGCCCTGGAGCGAGCGCGGCGAGACGTCGAGTCGTTCGGCGAGCCGCTCCCTGATCTCCGCGGCGGCCGCCCTGGTGTACGAGACCACGAGGATGTCGTTGACCGCGACACCCTCGTCCAAGATCTCGTCTACGCGGTCCAAGAGCGCCGTCGTCTTCCCGGTGCCCGGTCCGCCGAACAGCCGGATGACGTCTGAATCAGCCATTGCAACCGGACACGCCCGCCTGGATGATAAGCTCCCTGGGTTTCGATCGCCCGCAGACCTCTTCGAGAGACGACAGCTCTCCCCTGGATGACTCTCTCGGGGGGTTGGATTCGAGAGACGTTCGATCACGCCGATTCGTCACCGAGGCTGCCAGCCGCAGACGCCGCACTCGGTCGCCGATCGATCGTGAAGCCCACCACACTCCGGACACTGCTTCTTGTTGTACTCGGTGACCCAGCCCGCCGGACCGGTCTCGTGTCCACGCTGGGTGAGGAACTGGTCGAACAGGTCGTCGTGCTGTGCGGAGGCCATACCTGTAATGCTATGTCACACCATCACATAAGTCCACCGACGGCGACAAGCGCTAGCGCGACACACTCCCGGATCACGGAAAGGACACGCCGCCCGCGGGCTCAGTCGCTCGTGATCGTCCGCGGGCTGTCGGTGCTCGCGACGGTCGATTCGACGGTCCCCTCGTGGACCAGCTCCTCGATCACCGCCCTGTGTGCCCGTCGGAGTCGCTCGGAGAGCGACTGGTGGCTGATCCCGAGCTCCTCCGAGAGCTCGCTCAGGGTGACTTCGCGTGGGACGTCGTAGTAGCCGTGCTCGTAGGCGGCAGAGAGCGTCACCCGCTGGCCGTCCGTGAGCGCGTGTGGCTCCTCGGAGTCGATCGAGACGTCCTTGATCATCTCGATGGAGAGGTCGATCCCCGCGTCCTCACAGCGACTCACTGCTGCCGAGAGCTCCGAGCGCTCTTCGAACAGGAGCCGCACACACCAGTCGTAGTTGCGCGTGTAGGCGTCGAGAACGATCCCCGCCTCGTCGAGCAGCTGGTCTATCGCCGCGGCGCCTCGCGTCCACTTCATCCGGTAGAGCCGCCGACCAGTGCCGTCACTCAGTCGGTCGTACCCCTCGATCGTCTCGTCGTCGTCGAGCGCGCGCTCGACCGCGTCGAGGTCGTCCGAGAACGCCCAGATCAGCGGTATCGGCGAGTCGCTCCCGCTCGCGACGACCGTCTCCAGCTCGAACCTGACGTCCGAGACCGACCGTAACGTCCCCTCGAGCACCGCCGCCTCCGCCGGAACCGACGCGACCGCTATCGTACTCTCCGCTACGCCGTTCCCTTCGCTACCGTCATCGTACATACACCCCATGACGTCACATAAACCAACCTCTCGACAGTTAACCGTTCTGCACGCCTATTCAGCGGTCCCCCCGAAATCGCCTCACGAGGACGGTCCTACCCGCCACCGGGGCTCGTCTCGTTCGGTCGGCAGGGGACCTCGATCGCCCTCGTCACAGGTCGTACAGTCCGCCGAACTTCTCCTCGGCGTAGGAGAGGAACGCCTGCGCGCCGAACCCGCTGCCGGTCGCGAGTTCCACCAGCTCCGGCGTCTCGTATCGGCAGCCGTGCCGGTGGACGCTATCCGTGAGCCAGTCGTGGATCGGACCGAACTCGCCCTCACGGACCAGCGCGTCCACGTCGAGGTCCTCGCGGATCGCCGCGTCGAGCCCTGCCGAGAGCAGGCTGCCGATCGTGTAGCCGTGGAACGCGGAGAACCGCGAGGACCAGTGGATGTCCTGCAGGCAGCCCTCCGTATCGGTCTCGGGCCGAACGCCGAGGTACTCCTCCATCCGGTCGTTCCAGAGGGTGGGGATCTCCTCGACCTCGATCTCCCCCTCGACGAACGCCCGGCCGATCTCACACCGCAGCAGGACGTGGAGGTGGTAGGTGAGCTCGTCCGCCTCCACCCGGATGAGGTTCTCGGGATCGACCCGGTTGACGGCCGCGTAGGCCGTCTCCACGTCCAGCCCCTCGTGTCGCGGGAATCGCTCCTCGAACGTCGGGAGGAACAGCTCCCAGAACGCCCGCGTCCGGCCGACGTGGTTCTCCCAGAACCGGGACTGTGACTCGTGGACGCCGCTCGACCGCGGCTCGCCCAGCGGGTTCGCGTAGACGTCTCGACGGAGTCCGAGCTGGTAAGTGGCGTGGCCGAACTCGTGGATCGTCGCCGTGAGCGCGTCGATCGGGTCGCCATCGCGGAATCGGGTGGTGATCCGGCCGTCGAACTGGTTTCCGGCCATGAACGGGTGGGGTGCGGTGTCGAGCCTGCCACGAGACCAGTCGTAGCCGAGGAGATCGAGGGCGTCGCGGCTGAGCGCCATCTGTGTCCCCTCGTCGTATCTCCCCTCCCAGGGAGAGGCGAGGTCGTCGCTCTCGCGGATCGCGTCGATCATCGGGACGAGTCCGGCCCGGAGCCGGTCGAACACCCCTTCCACCTCCGAGAGCGGCAGGTACGGCTGGGCGTCCTCGTACATGACCTCGAACGGGCTCTTCTCGGGATCGATCTGCTCCGCGCGCTCGACCTGCAGCTCCCTGAGCCGCTCTAGCGTCGGCGCGAAGGCGTCGAAGTCGTCGTCGCGCTTCGCCTCCCGCCAGACCTGGGTCGCCTCGGCCCGCGTCCGTGCGAGTTCCTCGACGAGGTCTCCGGGGACGCTCGCCGCCCGGTCGTGCTGGCGGCGGACCTCGCGGACGACCGCCCGCTCCTCGTCGCCGAGCCGCTCGTTCTCGGCGCCGTCTATCGCCCGCGAGAGCCCGTCGCTCGTCAGCGCCTCGTGGCGAGCGGTCGAGAGCGTCGAGAGCTGTGCCGCGCGGGCGGGCGTGCCGCCGTCGGGCATCATCACCTGCTGGTCCCAGCCGAGCA
>SKXI01000007.1 GCA_007128515.1 Halococcaceae archaeon
CCACGACCACTCCGGCCACGCGATGCGGCCGCTCACGATCGCGCTCGTGATCAACACGACCTTCTTCGTGGTCGAACTCGCGGGTGCGCTCTACTCGGGGTCGCTGACGCTGCTCGCGGACGCGGTCCACATGCTCACCGACAGCGCGAGCCTCGGGCTGGCGCTGCTCGCGGCGTGGCTCGCGACCAGGCCGCCGGACTCGACCCGTACCTACGGCTACGCACGAACGGAGGTGCTCGCGGCGCTCGCGAACGGCCTGCTGCTCGTCGCCACGGTCGGCTACATCCTCTACGAGGCGGTCGGCCGCTTCGTCGATCCGCCGGCAGTTCAACCAGAAGTGATCGTCGTCGTCGGCCTCCTCGGACTCGGCGCGAACCTCGCGGCCGCCTACGTGCTCGTCGACGATCGGGAGAATTTGAACGTCCGCGGGGCCTTCCTCCACCTCGTCGCCGACGCCGCGAGCAGCGTCGCGACCGTCGGCGTCGGCGTCGCGCTGCTCTACACGGACTACCTCGTCCTCGACCCGCTGTTCGCCGTCCTCATCTCGGTCGTCATCCTCTACTCGACGCGCGGGCTGCTCGCCGACAGCGTGAACGTCCTCCTGCAGGGCACCCCGCGGGACGTGGACGTCGAGGGTGTCAGGGGCTTTCTCGAGGGGCTCGACGGCGTCGAGGACGTCCACGACGTCCACGTCTGGGCGCTCTCGTCGAACCGGTACGCGCTCTCGGCGCACCTCGTGGTCGGCGAGGGGACCGACTCCGATCGGGTGCTCGCCCGCTCCCGGAGCGGCCTCCACGAGCGCTTCGGCGTGGACCACGCGACGATCCAGATCGAGTCCCCGACGTTCGAGCACACCGTCTCGATCGACTGCTACGACCCGGACGACCGGCGAGGGTGAGGGATCGAGAGGTCTACCGTTATCGTTCCCGATGCCGTATCCACCGTAATGCTCGAACGGCGTGCGGATCGGCTGTGGACGTACGAGGAGCCGCTTCGCTTTCTCGCGTTCGAGATCGGTCGGATCATGACCGTGATCCGGCTGTCGAGCGGCGGGCTGTTCGTCCAGTCGCCCGCGGAGCTGACCCCGGGCCTCGAATCACACCTCTCGGACCTCGGCGAGGTGCGCTTCGTCGCCCCGGCGAGCAAACTCCACGGCCACCTCTACATGGAGGAGTACAGGGAGGCGTTCCCGGGGGTGGAGCTACTGGCCGCACCGGGGCTCCCCGCACGCCGACCCGACCTCACGTTCGACGCGTTGCTGGGCGACACGCCCGACCCGCGCTGGAGCCCCGACGTCGACCAGGTCGCGGTGATGGGCAACCGCTGGCTCACGGAGATGGCCTTCTTCCACCGCCCGAGCGGGACCGTGGTCCTCGGCGACGTCGGCTACCACGTCGGACGCGACAGCCCGCTCCGGACCCGGCTGATGGCACGGACGATGGGGGTGTACGGCCGGGTCGGCCCGACGCTCGACTTCAGGCTCACGATCCGGAACGAGGCGACGTTCCGGCGATCGATCCAGTCGATCCTCGCCTGGGAGTTCGACCGGGTGATCCCCGGTCACGGCGAGGTGATCGACAGCGGCGGGAAGCGGGCGGTGATCGAGGGGTTCGACCGGCTGCTCTCCTGACTCATACGGACCGGTATCACTCGACCGTGAAGACGACGCGCGTTCCGCCGCACTCGCTCTCGTCCAGGGAGACCGTCCAGCCGTGTGCCTCGGCGATCCGGTTGACGATGGCGAGGCCGAGGCCGGTGCCGTCCTCGCCGGTGGTGTAGCCGGCGTCGAGCGCGGCCGAGCGCTCGTCGGGTGGGATCCCGGGACCGTCGTCGGCGACGGCGAACCCCTCCTCGAGGCCCGAGACGGTGACGGTCGCGTCCTCGCCGCCGTGTTCGACGGCGTTCCGGTAGAGGTTCGCGAACAGTTCGACCAGTCGATCCGGGTCGGCCTCGACCGCCTCCGGCCCCTCCACGCGGAGCGTCGCGTCGGCCGTCTCGACGACCGACCAGGCTTCCTGTGCCACCTCCGCGAGGTCCACCCGCTCGGTCTCGCCGACGACCTTCCCCTCGCGGGCGAGCGAGAGCAGGTCGTCCGTGAGCGCGTCCATCCGGCGGTGGGCGTCGTCGATCCGCTCGACGAGCTCCTCGTCGCCGTCGAGCATCGCGAGGTAGCCCCGGGCGACGGTGAGCGGGTTGCGGAGGTCGTGGCTGACGACACCCGCGAACTCCGAGAGCCGTTCGTTCTGCCGGGCGAGGTCGCGCTCGCGCTCTCTGAGCGTCGCCTCACGGTCGGCGCGCTCCAGGGCAGCCTCCACGTTCGCGGAGAGGACGCGCGCGAGCGAGACCGTCGACTCGGAAAAGGCCCCCACCTCGGTGCTGCCGGCGATGCCGATACCGTACTCGCCGAACGGGAAGATCAGCTCCGTACGGATCTCCGTCTCGGGGTTGTAGAGCCCGTCGTGCTCCCGGATGTCGGGGGTGACGAAGGGTTCGCCGGTCTCGAACGTCCGCCAGGCCACCCCGGAACCGGGCTCGAACTCCGGCAGCGGCGCGAACGCGTCGGTGGCGTCCGCGGTGGCGGCTGTCGGCTTCAGGACGTCGCTCTCGGCGTCGTAGAGGTAGACCGCGGCCAGCTCGAGCTCGAGCACCTCGCGGGCCGCCCGGAGGGCGGTTCCGGCCACCTCCGCGTCGGTCTCGGCGGCCATCAGCTCGCGGGTCACGCCGTGGAGCTCGTCAAGCCGTCGTTCGTGGGATTTCCCCTCGGTTATGTCGGTGTATATCACGAACCCGCCGGCGCTCTCTCCCTCGTCGACCGTCGGGACGACGTGGACGAGGAACTCCCGGGCGCCGTCGCCCGCCAACCGTGTGACCTCGGTGGTGAAACGCTCACCCCCGACGATCCGTTCGTCGAGGGCCGCTGCCGTCGCCTCCTCGCCGTCGGGAACGAAGCGCGCGTTGAGTTCCTCGATGGGGGTGGCCGTGGGATCGAAGCCGAAGACCCGCTCGAACGCGGGGTTGACCGCCCTGACGACCGCGTCGTCCGCGTCGACGTCGTAACTCACCACGGGCTCGGGGACGTTCTCGAAGAGGGCGGCGAGGCGGTCGTGTTCGGCCGCCAGCCGCGACTCCGCGCGGATGCGGGCGACCGCCTCCGCCACCGTCGACATGAGCAGTTCGACGAGCTTCACGTCGCGTTCGTCGAACGCGTGCGTCTCGGTCGCGACCGCCTGGAAGACGCCGATCCCGCCGACCGGAACGCTCACACCCGACCGGTAGCCCTCGGAGGCTGGGTTCGCGTCCGGATCCCGTTCGACGACCGGGACGAGCCGTGACTCCCCGCTGGTGTACGTCCGTCCGGCGAGCCCCTCGTCGATCCTCATCGTTCGGATGCCCGACAGCTCCGTTCCCGTCGACCAGGCCCGTGGGACGAGCCATTCGCCCTCGGCGACGAGGATCGAACAGAGTTCGAACGCGAGGACGTCCTCGGCGACGGAGACCGCGAGGTCGTACACCTCGGACTCCTCCCGGCAGGCGATCATCGCCGTCGCCCCCTCGTGAAGCCGCTCGATGCGTCGGGACTGGGCGTCGAGGCGCTCCTCGGCCGCCCGCCGGTCGCCGATGTCCCTGACGAAGACGACGACGTGCGTCCGGTCGTTCTCCTCGTCCTTGAGCGAACTCAGGTCGAACGCAGCGTCGAGGTTCTCCCCGTCGTCGTGGAAGACCGGTCGCTCGATCGAGAGCGCCCGGTCTGCCCCACCGGTGATCCGATCGATGGCAGAACGGAGCTCTCGCACCGTCGCGGTCGAGACGGTTCCCCGCCCCGAGAGCACCGAGAGGTCACGGCCCCGTAGCTCGTGTGGCTCCTCGCCGACGACCGAGGCGAACGCGTCGTTCAGGTAGACGAGCGAGTGCGACGGGTCGGTGACGAACAGCCCCTCGTCGGTCGCCTCGACGATTCGTGCGAGCGAGAGGTCATCGAACATGTGGATCACGCGGACCGTCGGACGGTCTGACTACCGTCGGGAACCTCCCTGGGAGAATAATAGTTCCGGCCGACAGGTCGGCGGTGGTCGTCCGGATCGATGGACCCCCGCCACGGAACGTCGTCGCGGGGACACGGCTCCCGAGCGGGAGGGGACGGCTGCCGCCGGTCGTCCCGATCAGTTGATCGCCCAGATCGAGTAGTTGAGGACGACCGCGAAGCTCACCCAGCCGATGTAGGGGAGAAAGAGCGCCGCTGCACGGCGGTCGACCCGGGCGAACGCGTAGGCGGTGGCGAGGATGGCCGCCCAGAGCGGGACGATCACCGCGAGGCCGGCCGCCGGGCTCTGGAGGCCGAAAAAGGCGGGCGTCCACGCGAGGTTCAGAACCATCTGGACGGCGAAGAGTCCGAACGCGGCCTGCACGTCGCGTCTGCCGAGCCCCCGACGGTAGAGCAGGTAGCAGGCGAGGCCGAGGCAGGTGAAGATCAGCGTCCAGGCGACCGGAAAGACGATCTCCGGGGGGTAGAACGCCGGGCGGTCGATCCAGCCGGTGTCGCTGCCGACGGCGAGCGCGGGCGCGGCCCCGATCAGGTTCACCCCGAGGACGAACCCCAGGGCGACGAGCAGCTCTCTCGGGTCGACCGACCCGCCGAGACCGTCGGACCGGAGCGTTTCGGTCAGCGTCATGGCTCCGGATAGGGACGCGAACCCCCTAACGCTTCGTGCGTCGTCCCCGGTCACAGGGAGTATCGTAGGAGTTCATGAATTTTCCACTTCGAGACCGGGAGACTGGACCGGGTGAGTGGCCACCGAGACCGCTGATCTGGCACGATACTTCCTCTCAGTGCTTCTCGACGTCCTCCAGGTCGCCCTGCGGGTCGCCCTCCGCGACCTCGACGCCCTCCACCTCGGCTTTGACCGGGCCTCGGTGACACCACTCGACCACCGTCTCGACGTCCTCTTCGTCACCCTCGAAGACGGCCTCGACGCGCCCGTCCTCCA
>SKXI01000423.1 GCA_007128515.1 Halococcaceae archaeon
ATTACGCGCAATCGTACACGAATGGTACTAAAGCTTACCCCTTTGGTATGATAATTGAACGGTTACGGGGCGACACACCCGTCGAGGCCGCCTCCGTCGGTCGCCGACGGTTGGGAGGTCCACACCTCCACTCAACCCGGCGGCGGGCGTGACGTATGAATCACCGTAGCCACCCGGATCTCACGGGCGTACCCCTCACCGATGTCGTTCGATTCGGAATCGAGGAACGAGGGGATCCACCGGCGATCTCACTCAGCAGTCACCGTCGGGGCGAGCGAGTTCGATAAGCGAACGGGTCACCCAGTCGTATGGATACTACTCATACTGTCGGCTGTAACTATGTGAAGATTCTCCCCACCACGTAGCGACGAGAATCTGTAACGACTTTCAGCCGACAGTATCCGTGAGACCTCCACGTTCCTCGATCTCGCTCAACTGGACGGTACCGGAAATCGTACCCTCCGAACTCACCCCAAGCGACAAACATTTGCTATATCATATCGTTCTGCTGTACGACCGGGCGAACGTAGTCATGCTGTGACCGTGACGATGGGAGCCCGGTCACGGGACGATTCGAGGGACGGCCGTGACGACTCCCGACGGGGAGAGGAGCCGTGCGAGAACGGAGAGGTATAGGACGTACCGGTCCGGACGGCGACGAGTTCCCGTGTTTCGAGCGCTGCCGGTCGGACCGACGGCTCGAATCGATCGTTTTCGGGGTTGGAACTGACACGGTGGAGGTGTCGATTTTCGACACGTCCGAGACGGGAACGGGACGAACGACGACGGTGTGTGGTTGCAGCGGAGGGAGTCCGAGAGAATATATACGGACCTGTCCGCTGTACCACGTATGGCGACTCACATCGTGCCGGTCGGCTTCGACTACGACCGGCTGATCGCGCCGTTGATCCGCGATCGGCTCGACGTCGATCGGGTGATCCTCCTGGAGGGTGCGGTCGGAAGCGAAGCGAACGTCGAGTACTCCCGACACCTCTCCCGAAAGCTCGAGAAGGACTTCCGGAACCTGCTGGGTGCCGAGACCGAGCGGGTGGTGGTCGAGGACGTCTACGACTACGACGCGGCGTTCGAGCAGGCCTACGGCCTCATCGACGGGGAACTCGACGCCGGAAACGACGTCTGGGTGAACGTGAGCGCGATGCCCCGACCCGTGAGCTTCGCCGTCGCGACCGCCGCGCACTCGCTGTCGGTCGAGCGCCAGGAGGACAGAGACAGGATCCACACCTACTACACGGCCCCGGAGAAGTACCTGGAGACGGAGCTCGCCGAGGAGCTCCGGAAGGAGGCCGAACTCCTCTCGGACGTCCGCGCGGGCGAGGTCGACCCCGAGCGGATCGACGAACGCCTCGGCTCGATCCGCGACCTGCTCTCGGAGTTCGACGAGCGGGGGACGACGATCGGCGCGATGGAGATCGACGGCCGACACATCGTCGAGTTCCCGGTCGCGTCGTTCTCGAACGTGAAACCGTTCGAGGAGCTGATCCTGTTCAAACTCGGTGAGGACGGCGAGTTCGAGTCGGTGAGCGAGCTGGCCGGTGCGCTCGCCGAGGAGCTCTCCGAGGAGTACACCGACAGCTTTCGCTCGAAGGTGATCTACAACGTGGACCGGCTCGGTCCGGGTGGGAAGGGCTACGTCGAACAGGAGCCCCACGGGAAGTCCCACCGGACGCGCCTCTCGCGCATCGGCGAACTCTGGGTCAGAGCGCACACGGACGACACCGAATCCGAGGGGTAGGGGTATCGATCGTCGTCTCTCGCCAGACGAACGTTCGACTGGGTTGGGGTGAAACGGTGGGGTCGGGATCCGTTCGTTCGGTAGCCCGTCACCGTCACACACACCGTCTCGAGGACCGACCCCTGTCCGTGAAGCCACTCGGGGACGGCCGTCCGGTCACCACCACACGCTGAACAGGACGGTGAAGGTGACGTATGCGCCGACGGTCGAGAGGACCGGAACGACGTTCTGTACGGCGATCACGCGGCCGGTCGTCGCGGGGTCGAACAGCTCCGCCGCCGTCGGGATCTCCTCGGGTTCCTCCTCGCCGATCGGCGGGGCGTCCTCGCCGGGCTTCTCCTTCGCGAGCGCCCCGACGGAGAGGGCCGTCGTCCGTTCGCCCCGGATCACCTCCACGAGCGTCGCGCTTCGGGTCGCCCGACCCCAGCCGAGCCCGACGATCGAGGTGGTCGCGATGATGACGAACGAGGCGGGGATGCCGATCGCCGAGAGGCCGATCACGATCGTCGAGGAGACGATCGCGACGACGATCGCGGCCGTCAGCGGCAGGTCGGTGATCTCGTTGCCGAGCGTGTCGAGTGTCCGGCGGGCGATCGTGAACGCGCCGACGGCGACGGCGACGCAGCCGAGGAGGATCATCAGGTCGATGTCGACGCCGGCACCCACCAGGGGGGCGATCGCGTTCGCGATGTTGGAGGTGCCCGAGGAGAAGGCCATCAGACAGCCGATGCCGACGACCACGACCGCCCCGCCCAGTTCCCGGGTCGTGGTGTTCGGGCCGGCAGTCGGTCGGGGGAGGGCGCCCGAGCGATCGACCTCGACGAGCGGGCCGGGACTGGCGGTGATCGCCACCCACCGGTTGAGCCGCGGGTAGAGGTACCGTCCGATCATTCCGGAGACCCAGAACCCGACGATCGGCGCGACGATCCACCAGACGGCGATCTCGCCCATCACCGCCCAGTTCAGTTCGTTAGTCGCGACCCCGAGGCCCGCGATGGCGCCGACGGCGGTCATCGAGGTCGAGGCAGGGACGCCGTAGTAGTTCCCGACGAACAGCGCCCCGCCGATGAAGAAGAGGACGACGATGCTCGACTCGATCGTGAACACGGCGGGGTCGGTGACGAGTTCGTTGCCGAGCGTGTCGACGACCTCGCGGCCGATCGTCCAGGCGCCGACCAGGAAGAAGACCGACATCAGCGCCGCCGCACCGATCTTCGAGATGGCGTTCGCGCCGACCGCCGGACCGAACGCGGGGCCGGTCGTCGCGCCGCCGATGTTGAAGCCGACGAACAGCGCGACCGCTACGCCGAGAAGTAAGAGGAGTTCGCTCATACCGGTGCGAGGGAGCGACGTCGGTTAAGCGGTCGGTATCGGAACCAGCGACGGTGTGAACTCCCGTCCGTGGGTCCAACGGTGGGGATCACCGGATCCGAACCGCCGACACGGATGCGTGGGTATTCCCGTCTGGAGTCCCAGTTTTCGGTAATGGACTCACACAGCGATCGGACCTGTGCGTTCGGAGTGAACGGTCGATGAACCCGATCCGCGTCGACTTCGTCGTCGACCTCGCTTACGGTCTGATGATCTTCGTCGCGATCGGCCTCATCCTCACGGCGGGGACCGGTGTCGGCGTCGCGTTCGGGTTGGGTGTCCTGGTCTCGTACGTCATCCACATCGCGTGGAAGATGGCCCGGTTCGACCCCGACTGGATGACCCGCGAGATGGCCGACCGTGTCGAGAAGACGGTCGAGGACACGGTGAGCAAGGAGGTCGAGAAGGTCGAGAAGACGGTGGGTGAGACGGTGAGCGAGGAGGTCGAGAAGACGGTCGGGGACACGGTCAGTAAAGAGGTCGAGAAGACGGTCGGAGACACGGTCAGTAAAGAGGTCGAAAAGGTCGAGAAGACGGTGAGCGAGGAGGTCGAGAAGACCGTGGGTGAGACGGTGAGCAAGGAGGTCGACGAGATGGCCGATCGGGTCGAGAAGACGGTGAGCGAGGAGGTCGAGAGGAAGGTCAGCGAGGGCGACGAGGAGGCCGTCGACGCTCCGGGACGAACGGACGAGACCGCGGACCCGGACTCGGAGAGCCGGGAAGAGGGAGCGGAGTCGGACTGATAGTGATCGTTGCGACTGTTTACCGGTTCGATCGCCCGACATCGAGCGGTCGATACCGGAACGACTCGCAACAATCACTATGATCGGTCGGGATCCGTCGACGCGTCTCCGAGTACCTGCCGGTCGTCGCTCCGCTCCCGATCCGTCGGTCCGGGTCGGTTCCGCATCCCGTTCGCGGATCGGGCTCTGCCCTCGCTCCGAGCGTGTCGAACGGACTCGCACGGCTCCGGGTCGGTTCCCGGTCGACAGTGCTCAGCGTTCGCCGGCCGACCGGTTCCCGTCCTCGAGCGCTCGCCGAGCCGCCCGCTCCGTTTCCACCTGCGTCGCGAGCATGAGGAACGTCGGGAGGATGGTGAACACCACGGCACCTGCGGCCGCCGCGGAGAACATCGTCGCGCCGAGGAAGACGTCTACCTCCTCGGGGTTCACGGCCGGCAGCCGGGTGTGGTGTGGACCGCCGACGATCGGGACGAAGTAGTCTACGACCAGATCGAAGGTGTACCAGACGAGTGCTGCGGCCACGGCGGGGATGGAAAAGCGGGCGTAGCGGTGGATGACGAACGCCTGCACGACCATCCCGAGGTGGCTCCAGAAGAGGAACTGGTACATCGCCGGGTCGAGGTAGGCGTAGTGGTCGCGGAGGACGAACAGGGTGTAGGGCGTCCAGAGCCCGAGTTTGACGTTCCCGATGAAGGCGAGCGCGTTCAGGACCTCGCTGGGCCGGCCGAGTTTGTAGAGCGCGAGGCTCGCCGCCATGAACAGCGTCGCGAGCGGGCTGTCGGGTACCCACGGCCACATCAGTACGGGGGTCCCCGCGAACTGCCCGGCGTAGTAGTAGAAGCCGAAGGCGGTCCCCCCGACGTTGATCGCGACGATCGCCCAGGCGTGCCGAAGCGCGAACGCCTCCAGTCGGTCCGGTAGCGGGGCGACGTAGCGCGGGAGGTTCTCGTCGGGCGACTCGGCCATCACCCGAGTGGGTGTCCGACCGACGTATAGACCTGCCGATCCCTGGAACCGTCCACGGGGGCGATCGGCTCCGGGGACTCGACTCCCGCCGTGAACGCGACCGTCTCGTACGGACCCC
>SKXI01000192.1 GCA_007128515.1 Halococcaceae archaeon
GCCGACAGTATGACTGGTCTCCCGGGACCACTCCAGAACTGAGATCGACGTCGGGAGCTGTCTATGACACCCCCGGTCCGCGAAGGATGACCGCCCCCACGACCGGAAAACATCGATCAGCGCGATTTCATCCTGCCCCGGTCCGCTACTCGACGTCGTAACTCGGCGAACGAGACGAGCCGACTACGCCGTCGGAATGGTCACGACGGAGGTGAACCGAGAGAACGAGCGGAACGACCGTGGTCCGCAATCCGCCCCGATCGACACCTCCCAGGAGCGGTCGCTCTGCCCACAGATCGGTGCGTGGCCGCTCATAGGGATCATCGTAGAAGTTCATAGATTTCCCAATTCGGGACCGACAGACGGGGTCAGTCGATCGGCCACCGAGATCTCTGGGTGGCTACGATGATCCCTATCAGTCGGCCGTCTCGGGGGTCGAGACCGAAGCCGTCTCCCTCCCGTCCTCGACGACCGCTCCGTCGGGCAGTTCGGGGTCCGGCGCCCGGCCCAGCGTGAGGAGGCGCTCGGTGAGGGTGAGCTCCTCCGGGCTCGGGCTCGGTTTCTCGACCTCCTCGTACTCGACCGCGACGCCCTCGGGTTCGGCGGCGATCCGGACGGCACAGAGCTGATACGAGGGGTAGAAGACGGGCGGGAGGAGCCCGATGATGCCGTCGCGTCGGTGCAGTCGCTTCAGCCAGGTACCGGTGTTGACGAGCAGCCGCCCCTCGAGTTCACGGAGCGTCGGTCGGTGGGTGTGTCCGTAACAGAAGACCGCGGTCTCCGGTCGCTCCTCGAACACCTCGGTGGCGGCCGCCTCGTAGGGCTTGTTCGGTTCGACCGTGAGTTCGGTCTCGAAGACGCCGAAGCGGTCGATCGTCTTCCGCACGTCGCGCCGGAGGAGCTGGATCGGGATGCCGACCAGCAACAACAGCCCGGCGACGGCGACGTTGATCACGAGCAGGAACCAGGCGGCCGCTCCGGCCGCACCGAACTGTGCGAGGAAGGCTTCGGTCTGCTCGGCCGGCATGGACCAGACGCCCACGAGGTCGAGCCCCGCGAGCACCGCGAGCAGCGCGCTGATGTTGAACAGCAGGAGAAACGGGACGAGCGCGTACCTGAGAAGGGGGTTCATCTCGCGGTAGAAGTACTTCGAGAGGAGCCAGACCGGCATCCGTTCGGTCGGCGTGACCGCCTGCACGTCCTTCAGCCAATTGTACCGCCCGCGCTCGGACATGTGACCCGCCCTGCTCACCACATGGGTGTTGTAGTAGTAGCCGAGCGGCGTCGCGTACGGGTTCCCCCAGTCCTCGATCCGGTTGTTGGGGTCGCGCTGATGGCCGTGCTCGAAGTGGATCGTTCGGTCGCCGACCGGTCGCGTGAACGACTGTTCCTGGACGACGTGGACGTTGTACTCGGCAAAGCGCTCGACGTACTCCTCGTGGGCGGCGAGTTCGTGGTCGTGGTTTCCCGGTAGCAGCGTGATCGGGACGGATTCGCCCGTCTTCCGCAACCGCTCGAACAGCTCGGGATACGTCTCGATCAGCACGTCGAACTTCGCCGGACCCTCGATCTCGGTGAACTCCCAGAGCCCGAACGCGTCGCCGTTTACGATCAGCTCCGCGTTCTCGTCGGTCGCCTCCAGCCGTTCGAGGAACTCGAGCAGCTCGTCGAGGAACTCGACGTCCTCCAGCTGTTCGTCGCCACCGATGTGGAGGTCGCTGATCACGTAGTAGATCGGGTCATCGGCGTCGCCTGCCATTACGTCGGACCTCGAAGCCGACGATCAAAGTGTTTCTCCTCTCCGGCGAGGTCCGGTCCGCGAGCCCTCGTCCCGAGGCTCGAGCCGAGCGAGGGCGACCCCCGTGACCCCGGAGGTCTCGACACGGTACTCGACTCTATGGCCGTATTGGCCATGCGTGCGCGTGTAACACCCGATGTCCGCGAGCGCCTTCGGCGGAGATAGCCTAGAAGAGCGGTCGATGCTCGATGGGGTGTCTCTCCCCCCAGGCTGGCTCGTCTTCACGACGAGGAGTCAAAAGCGAGATCGCGTCCATCGCCGTGGCCGGGGGATCGTCCGTTCCACCGCTTGCCGACCGATCCTCGCTCGACAGAAGGGCTATACCGTTCGCAGCCCAGTAACGGTCATGCCCGACCTGGGGAGCGCCCAGATCGCCTTCCGCCTCGCGGTCGCCGTCTTCGTCATCGTCACGCCGACGCTCGCCTTTCTCGCGTTCTACCGGCTGCTCGAACGGATGCGCGACGACGACCTGGTGAACCGGCTGCTGGACGGCGAGGAGTACCGCCCGCCGACCGCCGAGGACTACATCGCTCGGCTGACCGGCGGACGGTCGGTGCCGGCCGACGGCGGGCTGACACGGTGTCGGAACTGCGGGAACCCGACGCTCCCCACGGGGGGTTGTCACTACTGTCGTTCCGAGGAGTCCTGATACGAACTGCTGTACGTCCCCACCGCTGAGACCGGTACCAGTCTCTCGGTCCCGAGGTGAGAAACCTACGGACGTCTACGGTACTCCCTACGGGACGGACGGCCACCCCCCTTCCCGGTGATCGGCGACCTGTCCGGGCGACCGGGATCAGTCCCGACCGTCCGCCCGAGTCCCGTGGACGTTCTCGTGGATCGCGATGACGAGCGCGGGGACGACCACGGCGAAGAGGTGCTCTTCGAGCGGGATCCCCGCGACCTCGATCCCGGTTCGGAGTCGTATCTCGAAGATCCCCACTTCGAGGGTGTACCAGTCCCAGATGTACGCGACCGGATAGATCGCGAGCACGGAGACCGCGGCCTTTCCGAGCGCTCCCGCGCGACGGAGCAGCGCGACGGTGATCGTCCCCCAGAGGACGATCGTCGCGAGGTAGGTGTAGTTCCCGAGGACGGCGATGTTCGGTTTCACGGGCCGACAACGGAGGGAGCTGTTTAAACGTTGATGATCGTCGGACCAACGGTTTTAACCCTGGACGGCGAACTCTCGCTGTTGGTATGGATATCGTAGACATCGCGACCACAGAGTTCGTGGAGGTCGACGCGGACGAGCGCTTCGGGAAGATCCGTGCTCGTTTCGGCTCGGAGAACCCGAAGGGGATCATCGTCACCCGCGACGACGAGTACGCCGGGATCATCACCGAACGACAGTTGCTCCAGTCACACGTCGAGGACAGCACGAAGGCCGCGGCGTTCATGCGTTCGGCCCCGCAGATCGACGTCGACACCGACATCCGCGAGGTAGCCCGGATGCTCGTCGAGGGCGGGACGATGGTCGCGCCGGTGTTCGACGGCGACGAACTCTACGGCTTCATCCACGCCGACGCGCTCCTGGAGGCCGTCCTCGAGAACCTCGACGCGATCACCGTCGACCAGATCTACACCGAGGAGGTCGTCTCCATCCGGACGGACACGGGCGTCGGTCGCGCGATCAACCTGCTGCGCGAACACGGCATCTCGCGACTGCCGGTGGTCGAGGAGGACGGCAAGCTCACCGGCGTCGTCACGATCCACGACCTCCGGGACGTCGTCGTGAGGCGGATGGACAAGGCGACCGTCGGCGACCGCGGTGGCGACCTCGAACGCGTCCTCGACATCCCGGTCAGGGACGTGATGAACAGCCCGGTGATCACGGCCACGATCGGCGAGAGCGTCGACGAGAGCGTCTCGCGCATGCTCGACAACGACTACTCCGGGCTCGTCGTCACCCCCGACTACGACGACCGCCTCGTCGCGGGCGTCGTCACCAAGAGCGACGTGCTGCGCGCGCTCACCTTCACCGAGGAGGAACACCTCGACGTCCAGATCACGAACATCGCCCTGCTCGATACGATCGAGCGTCAGGACATCCGCGAGGACATCGAGGCCGTCTGTGAGAAGTACAGTCGGATGGACGTCCACCACGCCCACGTCCGCTTCCAGAAGCACAAGGAAAAGCTCAGAGGAACGCCGTTGATCCAGTGTGCGATCCGGCTTCGGACCAACCGCGGCCAGGTCGCCGGCTCCGGCGAGGGCTACGGCGCCGACAACGCCTTCCACGTCGCACTCGACAAGCTCGAGCGGAACGTGATCGAGCTGAAAGGCATCGAGAGCGACGAGTTCTACGAGGGCCAGCTGTTGCGGAAACTGAACGAGCTCTAGGACACGCACCTTTTTCCGGCTCGGGGTCGCGAAGCGACCCTCTCGCCGGAAAAATCTGCACCAAAAAGGCCGCTCGCTCACGTTCGTTCGCTCGCGGGTGCAAAACTGGACCACGACCGCACCGCAACCGCCACCGCTCCGCCTTCGCGTCCAGCTACGTCTCAAACGACGTCCTCGCCGCTCTCCATACCGTCACCCGTGATCCGGAAGGTAGCGCTCTCGCCGACCGCTTTCGCCCGGTGTTTCTCGAGCGTCGCCCGGCGGTTCCCCCCTCGGAACCGGTCGAGCCTGACGGTCGTCCCGGTGAGGTGTCCGAGTGTGTGTCCGCCGAGCGCACGGATCCGGTCGGCGTCGGGGTCGGTGAACACCTGGTTGGTGATGAGCACCGCGAGGTCGTGCCGCCGGGCGAGCGAGAGCAGGTGCGTGACCTGTCGTCCGACGCGTCGAAGCGTCTCGCCGCCGTCCTGATCGTCGCGTTCGAGGCGGTAGAACCCGGTCGCGCTGTCGAGGACGATCAGGTCGACGTTCTCCGCGAGCTCCGCGGTGTCGCGGACCGCCTCCTCCTGTTCCTCGAAGTCGTAGACCTCCTGGAGGACGATCCGGCCCGAGACCGTCTCGATCGTCTCCTCGGAGTCCGCCGCCGACGCCTCGAGGAGCTGTCGGAACCGGTCGATCGAGATCCCCTCCGTATCGATGACGACCGAACGCTCGCCTCGGGTGGCGGCCGCGACGGCCGCACAGAGCGCGACGTTCGTCTTGCCCGCCGCGGGTGGGCCGTACACCTGCGTGACCGTCCCGCGTTCGA
>SKXI01000131.1 GCA_007128515.1 Halococcaceae archaeon
CCGGGGAAGTCGTCGGCCCCACGGTCCCCATCGGCCCACCACGTTTCGAGGTGTCGTCGCAACAGCAGGTCGACGCGGACGAGTTCGTCGAGGAGGTGTTCTCGGGTGTCGGCGTACACGCCGGTGGTGGTCGGCTCACTCATGGTCAGACGGTGAACTGCTCGAGACCGTGGTGGGCGATCTCGAGCGCCTCGATCGCGACGGTACCCTGCTCGGCACTCAGTTCCGGGCCCTCCCATCGCACGGGATAGCCCTCGAGGAACTCCCAGCCGCGAACGGCCTCGCCGATCGAGTTAAGGATGATGACCTGCCCGGTCTTCCGTTCCGGAGGGCCGTATCGCGCTTCGTTCATCCAGTCCCAGAGCTCCGTAGAGGCGGTGATGCCGCGGTGTAACGTCACGTTGGAGTAGCTCAATCGCGTCGGGAGCACGTGCGTGTACCCGTTGACCCCACCTTCCTCGTACGGTTCGGTCTCGAGTTCGACCTCCAGTCCCCCTATCTCGGAGAAACCGCCCACGATCAGCCCGTCGAGTTCGACGTGGAACCGAAAGCCGAGGTACGGATCCGTCCGTTCGCCCGTCGTCATTCGGGCGAGCGCCCTCTCATCGCTCGACCGCCTCGTTCATCCGTTCGTTGATGCGGCTGATCTCCTCGCACCACCGCCGGCGTTCCCAGTGAGGCATCTCGAGGATCGTGTCGTGGTCCCAGTTGAAGTGGTAGGCGATGTACGCGACCTCCTCGAACAGCTGATCCGGTGGATAGCCTGTCATCACTCCGCCTCACTTCGCCGGTGGGCCGGCGACCACCCCACCACCGGGGTGGAGTTCGAGCGAGAACTCCTCTCCACACTCGGGACAGGTGGTATCGACGACGTCGGCTCCACCCACGTTGACCCGTTCGTAGAGCTCCTGTAGGTACTCCAGGTCCGAGACGTAGAGGTTCTCGATCACGTGCGGGCTTACGTTCTCGAGTGTCCCGAGTCGCGTGACCACGCGGGCGAGGAGGATGACGGTCAGGTAGGCGCTGTTCGCCTGCACGCGTGGGTCCTTCAGCGGTTTGATCTCGTCCGCCGCGGTTGCCAGTCGCATCACCCCCTCGCGGTGGAGGGTGCCGTCGTCGTCGACGTAGCCCTGCGGGAGCGTGAACTCGAACTCCGTCTGAAGCACCTCCCCACTCATGCCGCCCGTTCCATCCCTTCGTGTTCGATCTCCAGGCTCTCGATGGCGACGTCCGATCCGCTCGCGTCCAACTCAGGGGCATCGTAGCTCGTCGGCCACGCCCTCCGGAACTCCCAGCGCGCTCCCGGTTCCCCTTCCTCGTCGAGGACGACGACTGCGATATCCCGTCTGGCGTCGTCGAGCTGACCCTGTTCGACCAGTCGGCGCCACTCGAAGAGTTCGATCGAGTCGGCGGTCACGCCCCACTCCAGGCTGAGCGTTCCGAAGTCGTTCAACCCCCAGAGCTTCCGCGTCGTGGGCGGATCGGTCCCTTCCCTGTACTCGATCGCCTCCGTCGAGTTCTCCGGAATGGTACAGCTGCTGAATCCCGCCTGTACGATGCCGTCGATCTCGAGCAGGAATCGGGTGTTTCGGTATGGTCCGTGTCTGTCTGGCATGAATCAGTCTCCTGTTAGCTTGCGTCGCTCGTCCACTGCGAGATTCGGAAGATCACGAACTCGGCTGGCTTGGTGGGGGCGACGCCGATCTCGCAGATCAGCCGGCCGTTATCGATGTCGCTCTGTGTCATCGTACTGCGGTCGCACTTCACGAAGAACGCCTCCTCCGGGGTGGTCCCCATCAACGCTCCGTCCTCCCACACGCCGGTGAGGAAGTTCTTGATCGTCTGGCGAACCCGAGCCCACAGCTCCTCGTTGTTGGGTTCGAACACCACCCACTGCGTCCCCTGTTCGATCGATCCCCGGAGGAACAAGAAGAGACGACGGACGTTGATGTACTTCCACTGCGGGTTGCTCGACGCGGTGCGTGCGCCCCACACCCTGATCCCTCGGCCGCGGAAGCTGCGAATACAGTTGACCCCCCGCGGGTTCAGGACCTCCTGATCACCCTGTGTCACCGGACGCTGGATATCGGAGATGCCACGAATCACTTCGTTCGCCGGTGCTTTGTGCACGCCGTGTCGAGTGTCGCTTCTCGCGTATATGCCGGCGACGTGCCCTCCCGGGGGGATCTCCTCGACCATCCCGGTATCCGGATTTCTCGCCTTCAGCCAGGGGTAGTAGAACGCCGCCATGTCGGTGTCGTCGGGTGGCATGAGGCTCCCGACGTCGACGCCCGATTGCTCGGCCTGGAGGATGGCGAACCGATCGTCCATGGTCTCACAGTGCGTGATCAGTTCGTCCGTCAGTGTCCCGTCCTCCGCCTCGTCCGGGAGACAGACGATCGAGATGTCCGAGACCTGTTCGAACCCCGCGAACCCCGTCCGATCCTCCGGGTCGTCGTCTCCGGATCCTTTGTAATCCTCGACGTCGGGGGATTCGTCGTCGTCGAAGCTCCCCTCGAGCCAGACCGGGTCCGTCGGGCTGCCGTCGTCGTCCACCGAGTTCGCCGGACGCTCGCCCTCCTCCTCGACCGTGACCTCGATCAGCGCGGACGTACCGTTCACCTGTTTTTCGACGTAGTTGCTGGAGCGTCTCTCCATCGAGAGGTCGTCGTACACTTCCTCGACGTCCGGGTCGGGAACGTCGTCGTCGTCCGGGTCGGCGTTGCCGGCGTTCGCGTCCTCGAGGGCCTCTTCACCCGCCCAGTACCGGACGGTGAGTCTGAACAACTGCTCGTCCATGTCGTGCATCGACGCGTTCGAGACGATCAGGGCGACGTGCTCGCCCCACCCTCCGGGCCCGAGTGCCTCGACCGATACGACCCCGGTAGCGCTCTCGCCCGGACCGTCGTCCGGTAACTCGGCCTCTGCTGTTTCGTCCGCGGCCGTCACCCGACCCAGGAAGCAGCGACTGCCGCCGTTGGTGAAAAAGCCGTTCACGGCCGTTGGGAGGTAGGAGTCCTCGAGATACCCGCCGTACAACCGTCTGAAACCCGAAAAGCTGGTCAGAAGTCGTGGATTCGTCGGCCCGCGTTCGGTCGGGCCGAGGAACCCGGCTGTACTCGTACTCACTCCCGCAAGCGGTGCCGCGCCCCGTTGGACTTCCTCGACGTACACGCCGGGGGCGAGGTACTCAGCCATGCGACACCGCGGTCTGGGTGGGGTGTGGTCGCTTCATGAGACTCAGTACTATGACAACCTATGCCAGTATTAAACTTATCGGCGAGCCGCTCACTCTCGAAACCGTCGCTCGCCTCAGAACCCGAGATCCAGACGGGTGGTGCGGCCTACGGGGACGGCGATCGATTCGTCGATCTCCTCTCCGGTGTCAGGATGGACAGCCCGAACGGTCGGCTTCTCCTCACCGACGTGTACAAACCGCGCCCCGGGCTCTCCGTCCTCGCCGGTCCCGTTCTCGTACGACACGACCACGTCGTCGGCCGTGATCCCCGTGATGAACAGGACATACTCCCCTCGTTCGTCGCTTCGGCCACCTGCCCGGAACGGTGGAACATCTGGGCCCTCACCGTCTGTTCCCTCGATCGTCACGGTGGCGTCGGAGAGGGCCACACCGGGGTCGGATCCCTCGGTTATCGAACCCCGCACGAGCGTCGTACTGGCCGGGAATCGGTACGCCGGCGACGGAACCAGCTCGATCGTTTCGATCACGGGCGACGAATCGAGCTCCGCCGCCTCGATCCTGAACTGCTCCGGGAGGTAATCCCGGCTGCCGTCGACGGTAACGGTGATCGGGGCGGCGTCCTCGGGCAGGTCTGTCAGGACGAAGTAGCCGCTCGGCGTACGGGTGAACGTCTCGGGACGGTCACTGAGCCGTACGTGCGGACCACGTGGCTGTCGACCCGTGAACGCGTCCGTCAACTCGATGGCGACCGATAGGATCGTTTCGGCCGTCCCGAGCTCGCTCCGTTCGGGCTGGCTCATCGACGTCCCCTCGATGACGGCTCGCTCCTCTGTTCGAAGTACTCCATCCTGGACTCGACGACACGTGGAGACACCTCTTCGTCCGCAGTCTCGATGACCACCGGTGTCACCACGTACGAGACGGACGGGAGGTACGGCGTGTCCCGAAAGCTACTCCAGACGTCCAGGACGTGATCGGTCGCTTCCGTATCGATCGTGATGTGGAGCGGATCGCCCCCCGCGAGCGAGCCTTCGAGATCGGGCCCACCGACGATCGAACGCTCCCCGAAGGTCTGGATCGCTTTACTCAAAATCCGGTGTTGTTCGAGCGTGTCAGACGTGTCGATCGTCTCTCCGTCTGGCGGGTGCGCCGTCAGAAGATAGTACAACTCGAGGACGAGGGGCGATCCTCCCGGCCGATCCGCGTCGGCCACGGCCGGTGGATCGTTCCTCAGATGCGGGTTCTCCGTGAGGTGATAGAGGTGGAGTGACAGCCCGACTTCGTCCGGATCGAACTGATCGGGGGAGACCAGAGCGATCTGGTGATCGTCGACGGACCAGCTCCCCATCCCCTCCTGGAGGAGTGACCTGAGGGTGCGCCCCACGTCCCCGATCGGATTAAACTCGTCCACGGTGTAGCCTCCCCGATTCCGAGCCGCTCGGCTGCAGCCAGATTGACATGAATCTTCCTGAAAGAGAGTCCCCGTCTCGTCTCAAATAGCTTTCTATTAATGTAATTCACCGTGTATACTGACGCTCTTCGGGTGCGACGTGACACGGCCCCGAAGACGTCGTGTTTCCCATCAGGATACGAGAAGAGTGCTAGAGGGTCCGTCACCTCCCGTGGATGGTATCGGACGGTTCGGTGGGACCGTAGCGTATGGTCGGTGCTGCCAGTCTCCGACCTGAAACACGGGATTTCCGACCGAGACGTGAGTTCCTACCTCTACCCCGACTGCCGGCTC
>SKXI01000500.1 GCA_007128515.1 Halococcaceae archaeon
CGCGGCGTTGATCTCCTCGGCGTCGGGGTTCCCGTGGAGGTCGGCGACGACCTCGGTGATCGAGCCGGCCGCGGTCGGTACGCGGACGGCCATGCCGTCGAACTTCCCCTCGAGTTCGGGCAGGATGTCCGTCGTCGCGCTCGAGGCGCCGGTCGTCGTCGGGACGATGTTCGCGGCGGCCGCGCGACCGCGGCGGAACTTGCTCTTGGGTCCGTCGACGATGGCCTGGGAGCCGGTGTAGGCGTGGATGGTCGTCATCTCCGCGGCCGCGACCCCGAACTCCTCCAACAGGACGTACATCGGCGGCGCGACGCTGTTGGTCGTACACGAGGCGCCGGAGACGACGTCCTCGCCGTCGTACTCGTCCTCGTTGACGCCGAAGACGAACTGCGGTACGGGGTCGTCCCCCTTCGGCGGCGCGGAGATCAGCGTCTTGTCCGCGCCGGCGTCGAGGTGTGCCGAGGCGACGTCCTTCGTCCGGAAGATACCCGTCGACTCGATCGCGACGTCGACGTCCAACTCGTCCCAGGGCAGCTCCGCGGGACTCTTGATGTTGAACATCGAGACGACCTCGTCGCCGACGACGAGGGTATCGCCGTCTCGTTCGACGTCCTCGGGGAGGTTCCCCAGGTTGGTGTCGTACTTCGCGAGGTACTCCATCTGCTCGAAGTTCATCACGTCGTTGACACCGACGACCGTGACGTCGTCGTTGGACAGCGCATACCGGAACGCGCACCGACCGATACGACCGAACCCGTTGACTCCGATTCTGACCGGATCACGTGTACTCATAATTCCACCTTCCTGTCGTCGTACCACGGACACGAGTAAACGTATTTCGGTACGTCGATCGTATATTACATGTCGATATCGGCGTGATCGTCGCCGATCGGTGGCCCGAGATATCCTGCCGACGGGCGATCGAGGGGCTGGATGCCGATCGAGGGTGTCTCCGACGAACGCCCGTACGACGACACCCGCTCGACCGCGCGGCCGGCCAACCGAAGCTATGTTGAGTCTCGGTACCGATTGGCCCCCATGGATGCAGCACTCGTCATCCTGGACGGCTGGGCACTCAACCCCGACCCCGAGGCACGGGACGCGGTGGCAGCGGCCGACACGCCGAACTTCGACCGCTTCTGGGAGACCGGGGCCCACGGCACGCTCGTCACCTCCGGCCGACGGGTCGGCCTCCCCGACGGCCAGATGGGCAACTCCGAGGTGGGTCACCTCAACATCGGCGCCGGTCGCGTCGTCAAACAGGAGTCGGCCCGCGTCACCGACGCCATCGATCGCTGGCGCGGCACCGACCACCCGGATCCCGTCGGCGACGGCGCTCTGGACGAGAACGCGGCGATCCTGTCGGCGTTCGACTACGTCTCCGCGTCCCAGAGCGACGAGGCTGCTCATCACGAACCGCGTGACGGTGCCGACGACGACGGCCGCGTCCACTTCATGGGACTGGTCTCGGACGGCGGCGTCCACTCCTACCAGCGCCACCTGCACGCGCTCATCGAACTGGCGGCCGACAAGGGCGTCCGGGCCGTTACACACGCGTTCACCGACGGTCGTGACACCTCCCCGACCGGCGGCGAGAACTACCTCGCGCGACTGGCGGCCCACACCGACGAGGTGGGGACCGGCGACGTCGCCACCGTCTCGGGGCGCTACTACGCGATGGACCGCGACCAGAACTGGGAGCGAACCCGTCGGGCGTACGACGCCATCGTCGACCGCGAGGCCGAACACACCGCCGGGTCGGCCGTCGACGCCGTCCGGGCGTCCTACGACCGCGGCGTCACCGACGAGTTCGTCGACCCGACGCTCGTCGCGGACGGGCCGGCCCTGTCCGATGGGGACGCCGTGGTCTTCTTCAACTACCGGTCGGACCGCGCCCGCCAGTTGACCCGGATGCTCGCGGACATCCGTGCCGAGGACTGGGGTGGGGACACGTCACCGCCCGACTGCATGGTGGTGACGATGACCCAGTACGACGAGACGTTCGACCTGCCAACCGCCTTCTCCCCCATTCGACCCGGCGAGACCCTCGGCGAGGTCCTCTCCGAGACGGGTCACACGCAGCTACGGCTGGCCGAGACCGAGAAGTACGCCCACGTCACCTACTTCCTCAACGGCGGACGCGAGGTCGAGTTCGAGGGGGAGCTCCGGGAGATCGTCCAGAGCCCCGCCGTCCCGACCTACGACCTGCAACCGGAGATGAGCGCCCCCGGTGTGACCGACACCGCGATCGACGTCATCGAACGCGAGGACCCGGACCTGATGGTTCTCAACTTCGCCAACCCTGACATGGTGGGCCACAGCGGCGACTTCGACGCGACGGTCACCGCCGTCGAGGCCGTCGACGAACAGCTCGGTCGCGTCGTCGCGGCCGTCCAGGGAGCCGGCGGCGACGTGCTGGTCACGGCCGACCACGGCAACGCCGACGACATGGGCACGGTCGACGAGCCCCACACCGCACACACGACCAATCCGGTTCCGCTGATCTATCTCGCGGCCGATGGGACCGACGGCGGCCGCCTCGTCCGCGAGGGCGGCGCACTCGAAGACATCGCGCCGACGCTGCTGGAACTCGTCGGCATCGAGAAACCGGCGGTGATGACCGGTCGGTCGCTGCTGGAGTGACGGCCCGGTTCCGGCCGCCACACTCCGACCCCGGACGGCCGTCACCACCCTCCATCGGCGGGCCGTACACCGCCGGTTCCGCCGCGGGGAGCGGCGGGCGTCGTCAGGCGGTGTGGATCTTGAGCATGTTCGAGGTGTTGACTCCTTCCAGTTCGGTCATCATCCCCGAGAGCGCGACGACGGTGTCCCCCTCCCGTGCCGCGTCGATGTCCAGCGCGGACTGGACGGCGTTCTGGATCACAGCACCGGCACCCTCGGACGTGTAGGGTGCGTTCGCGGGAGTGATTCCCCACGAGAGGCTCAGCCGGCGGCGGACGTCGTCGCTCGGCGTCGCCGCGACGACGGGGACCGTCGGGCGGAACTTCGCGACCTTCAGCCCCGTGTGGCCGGACTCGGTCGCCGCGACGATCGCAGTCGCGTCGATGTCGCGCGCGAGGGATCGCCCGGACCGGGCCAGCGCGTCGGCCTCCGAATCGTCGGCGTCCGGGATCCGCTCCTCGAGGTGCTTGTCGTACTCGGGCGACTCCTCGACGTCCCGGACGATGCGTTCCATCGTCTCGACGACGCGGACCGGGTGGTCGCCCATCGCGGTCTCGCCCGAGAGCATCACGGCGTCGGTCCCGTCGAGCACCGCGTTCGCGACGTCGGACGACTCCGCGCGGGTCGGCCGACGCGCGGTGGTCATCGAATCGAGCATCTCGGTCGCCGTGATGACCGGCACGCCCGCCGTGTTACACTTGCGGATGATCCGTTTCTGGATCATCGGGACGTTCTCCAGCGGGATTTCGACGCCGAGATCGCCCCGCGCGACCATCACGCCGTAGGCGGCGTCGATGATGCTGTCGATGTTCTCGACGGCGACGGCGCGTTCGACCTTCGCCACGATCGGGATGTCGGCACCGAGCTCCTCGAGCGCGCGGTCGAGTTCGCGGACGAACTCGCCGTCACGGACGAAGCTCGCGGCGACGAAGTCGACCTCCTTCTCGGCCGCGACCTCGAGTTCGCGCTGGTCCTGCTCGGTGACGGTCGGCAGTCCGAGTTCGACGTTCGGGACGTTCACCCCCTTCCTGCCACCGAGTTTGCCGCCGTTCTCCACGGTCGCCGTGACGACGCCGTCGTCGACGGACTCGACCGTCGTCTCGATACGGCCGTCGTCGAGCAACACCCTGTCGCCGGGGTCGACCGCGTCGATACTGTGCGAGATGCCGATCTCCCGGGGCGTGGCCTCCGTGCCTTCCACGTACCGGATCGTCGACCCGCGCTCCAGGTGGATCGGCTCCTCCAGGGGGGCGGTCCGGACCTCCGGGCCTGGCAAGTCGTGCATGGCCGCGACCGGCCGGTCGTGTGTCTCGTCGACCTCGCGGATCCTGTCGATCACGGTGCGTCGGTGTTCCGGCGATCCGTGACTCGCGTTCATTCGTGCAACGGACATTCCCGCGTCCGCGAGTTCTCCCAGCACTTCCCGTGAATCGGACGCCGGTCCGATCGTACAGACGATTTTGGCGTTGCGCATTGGTGTCTACGTTCCTCCCGGGGCTACGTCGTAACGGCCCACGACATAGCCACGGGTTGCCATGCAACAGGCAGCCGGAAAAAGCTATGTCCGACGCCGAATCCTCCCTCGGGAGGGGGATCGCGACGGTCCGCGTGGCTCCCGGCCGGTCCCGGCGGCTCCGGCGTGGCTGTGGTTGACGCATCCCCGCGTTATCGGAGTGACCGCCTCCGTTCGGTCCGGCCGGACAGCTCTGCCGACGCTCGCAGACGGCATCGATAGTGTAATCCGACCCGGATGTCACACAGTAGCATGGATACGCGAGCGAGGAACGCGAGACGGTGGTCGATTGCGGTGACGGATATAGTGTCGCGATCGATCCGCTCGACGGCTCGTCGAACCTGGCCTCGAACGACCCGATGGGTACCATCATCGGGATCTACGATGCCGACCTCCCGGCGGCCGGTCGGGAGATGGTCGCCTCGATGATGGTGCTGTACGGCCCCTACACCAGGATGGCCGTCGCCCGTGCGGACAACGACGGCGTTCGGGAGTACCTCCTTCACGACAACTTCAGCGAGCGGTGGGGGACGATCACGGTCCCGGAGGATCCGACCGTGGTCGGGCTCGCGGGCAAGCGGAGCGAACGGTCCGACGCGGTCAACGCGCTGGACGAGGTGCTGAACCGGGAGCTGAAGCTCCGATACGGCGGTGCGACGGTCGCCGATCTGGCACAGGGCCTGGAGTACGGCGGCCTGTTCGGGTATCCGGCGACGAGCAGCAATCCCGACGGGAA
>SKXI01000147.1 GCA_007128515.1 Halococcaceae archaeon
AGCCGGGCGCGCGAGGCGGGCGCGACGATCGAACTCGACAGGGAGGTGACGTCGGTCGACCCCGATGGGCCGAGCGTCACGGTCGGGACCGGAACGGTCGAGGCGGACGCGGTCGTCGTCGCGACGAGCCCGAAGGCGGCGAGGGACCTGACGGGGGTCGCCGCGATCCCGACGGAGGGGCGTGCCTGCGTCACCCAGTGGTACAAACTCCCCGGCGAGGTGCCCCTCGACGCCGGAAAGCGGCTGATCCTCAACTGCGAGAACGACCGACCGAACCAGGTCGTCCCGCACAGCACGGTCGCCCCGGAGTACTCCGTCCCTGGAATGACGCTTCTGAGCGCGACGTTCCTCGGCGACCAGTCGAGAAGCGACGTCGAGCTCGCGGCCGAGACCCGGGAGGCGCTCTCGTCGTGGTACCCCGAACGCTCGTTCACCACGCTCTCGATCCTCGCGACCGACCGGATCGGCTTCGCGCAGTTCGCCCAGCCGCCGGGGTTCTACGACACGCTTCCCGACGTCCGGTCGCCCGAGGGCCGGGTCTACCTCGCCGGCGACTACACCCAGTGGTCGTCGATCGAGGGCGCGATGGAGAGCGGCGTCCTCGCGGCCCGTGCGGTCAGGGACGACCTGCCGGCGGAGCCGTCACCGGAGGCGACGCCGGAGACCGCCTGATACGGACGGGAGACGGCATCCGTCTCGCCGGCGTCCCCTACGCTCACTCGGTCGCCGTCGTCTTCTGTGGGAAGAGCGCTCCGCGCAGCCGATCCGAGTAGGCGCCGATGCTGATCCCGGCGATGAACGAGAGGATACTCGGGACCAGGACCCAGACGAGGTTCGGGTGCTCCGTGCCGGCGTGCAGGACGATGTCGAACATACGCCTACCGTCGGGCGACGGGAATAGATACGTGTCGCTCTCGGCAAGACCTCGATCGAGCGGTCGTCCGCCCCGCGGTCGTTTCGGCCTCTTCGTGGCCGAACGGACCAATGACTCGTGCGGTCGGTCTGCCCTCTCGTCGGTGATCGCCCTACGGGGAGACGATCGTCGGCACCCGGTTACGACCGACCGTCTCAGAGGAGACGACGAAGCCGCGAGAGCGGCGGAAATGGGAGCGTTTCGTCGCCCTCCTCGTCCCGGACGATCGGGCGATACGCTCCCGGATCCGAGAGCAGCGGCGACAGGAACGAGCGTGACCGGGCGACGTCGACCCCGCGCGTGAGTCGGTTGAACGCCGGCAACACGAGCACCCGTCCCTCCCCACCCGATCGAGGGCCGAGGAGGTAACAGGCCCGTTTCCGGCCCTCGATCCGGATCGCGGGGTGGTCGTGGCCGAGGACGGTGAGCGGGGCGCACGCGTCGACCTCGGCGTGGCCGTGACAGATCGCGACGTCGCCAGTCCGATAGCACTCGGGGCTCTCCCCGTCGAAGACCGCTCCGAGCATCGCGTCGTGGTTCCCGGGGGTGACGATCGGGGTCGCTCCCGCCCTCTCTATCAGCGAGAGGAGGGCCGCGACCGAGTCTCCGACCTCCTCGGGGACCGTCCCGTAGCTGTGGAGCAGGTCGCCCGCGACGACGACCGTCTCCGGCGAGAACCGATAGAGCAAGCCGTCGAGGCGCCCCGCGAGGTCGTCGTGTTCGCCGAGCGGGAGCGAGACGGGCGAGGCCCGGTCGCGTCCGACGTGGAGGTCGGCGAGGACGAGCGTGCGCTCGTCGTCGAAGTAGATCGCCCGGTCGCGGAACTCGGCTCCCTCCAGCACGCTCGGGGCTTCGCCTCTCCCGGTATGAACCTGCCGACCGCACCCGACCGTCGCCCCGGACCCGGGCACGTTTTTGTGCCCTCCGCCCGGACGTGAGGTATGGTCGACGTCCTCGACACCAAGCGATCCGCGACGCGCTTTCGTATCCTCGTCGAGATCGCAGAGCGCCAGCCGGCGGTGAGCCAGGGCGAGATCGCAGAGGCCGTCGGCGTCACGAGCCAGGCGGTCAGCGAGTACATCAGGGACCTCGTCTCCGAGGGGTACGTCGAGAAGGAGGGACGCTCCAGATACAGGGTGACGAAAGATGGCGTCGACTGGCTCCTCCGCGCCGCGACGGAGGTGCGCCGGTTCGCAGAGCACGTCACCGAGGACGTCCTGGGAAGCGTCGGCGAGGACGCCGCCATAGCCACGGAACCGATCGGAGAGGGCGAGACGGTGACCCTCACGCTCTCGGAGGGTCTGCTCCACGCGACGCCGGGCGACGGCGGGCCCGCGACGGGCGTCGCGACGACCGACGCCGAGGAGGGCCGAGAGGTCGGCGTCACCGGCTTCGAGGGGGTGATCGACCTGGATCCGGGGAGAGCGACCGTCGTCCAGGTTCCGGCGATACGGTCGGGCGGGAGCGAGGCGGTCGACGCCGACGCCCTCTCCGAGAGATGCGAGCGGGCGGATCTGGTCGTCGCCTCCGGCGTCGAGGCGGTCGTCGCCTGCTCGCGGGCCGGCGTCGACCCGCGGACCACGTTCGGTTCGGGTGCGGTCGCCGCCGACGCTGCGGAGCGAGGGCTCCGGGTCGTCGTCGTCGCCACGGCCGACACGGTCGGGCGGGTGACCGACGCGCTCCGGGATTCGGGTGTGGACTACGAGGTCGCCGAGGCGGACTGAGTGGCCGCGTGGTCGGATGCGGTCTCGTACGCCTCGCGCACCCGGTCGAACGTCTCTCGGTCTCCCCCGTGGTCGGGGTGGACCCGTTTCACCTGCTGCCGGTACGCCCGGCGTACCTCGCCCGCGTCCGCGTCGGGCGGGAGCCCGAGCACGGCGTACGCGGCCCTGATCGCCTCGGCACCCTCGTCGCTTCCATCGACGTCGACCTCGAACTCCGGCACCTCGAACGGGAGACGGGCGCCGAGGTGGATCCCCCGCATCTCGTGTTCGACGAGGACGGTGTACGTCTCGGTCTCGCCGACGGTGAAGTAGGTCCGCACGTCGAACGTGATCGCGACGTCCCGTTCAGGGAGGTAGAACTCGACGACCCGGCCACCGATCTCGCTGTCCTCGACGAACCGTTCGCCGATCAGCTCCAGGTAGCTGCGGATCTCCCGCCGCTTCCGGTCGTCACCGGTCCGTCGCGGTCCGGTCGAGGGTGTGTCGGGGTACCGCCGCGTCCCGACGTAGAACACACCGGCGATGAGGACGGTGAGACAGAGCCCGGCGAGGACGCCGACGACGAACCACCAGGGGAGCCACGCGATCAGGTCCGAAAGCACGGAATCCCCTAGGGACTGCCGGTCCAAGAACCTTCGTAGATCAGCGCTCCCGACGATCGATCTCGTCGGTCTGGACGCCCCAGAGCGTCGCGTAGAGCCCGTCCCGTGCCACGAGTTCCTCGTGCGTCCCGCGTTCGACGACCTCGCCGCCATCGACGACGAGGATCGTATCCGCGTCCTTCACGGTCGAGAGCCGGTGGGCGACCGCGAGCGTCGTTCGGCCCTCCGAGAGCCGGTCGAGGCTCCGCTGGATCGCGAGTTCCGTCTCCGTGTCGACGGCCGAGGTCGCCTCGTCGAGCACGAGGATCGCCGGGTCCTGCACGACCGTCCGGGCGATCGAGAGCCGCTGCCGTTGGCCGCCCGAGAGCTTGACGCCCCGTTCGCCGATCCGGGTGTCGTAGCCCCTCGGGAGGTCGCGGATGAACCCGTCGGCCTCGGCCGCCTCGGCCGCCGCCCGGACCGCCGCGTCGCTTGCGTCGAACTCCCCGTACCGGATGTTCTCCGCGACCGTTCCGTCGAAGAGGAACGTCTCCTGACCGACGTAGCCGATCGCCCCCCTGAGGCTCGCGGTCGTCAGCTTCCGGACGTCGTGGCCGTCGACGCGGATCTCCCCCTCCGTGACCTCGTAGAGCCGCAGGAGCAGCTTCAGGATCGTCGACTTCCCCGCGCCGGTCGGCCCGACGATGGCGACGGTCTCGCCCGACTCGGCGGCGAACGAGACGTCCTTCAGTACCACCTCGCCGCCCTCGCGCTGCTCCGCGGCGGCGAGCGCAGTCTCGGGATACGAGAACGAGACGTCGCGGTACTCGACGCGCCCCTCCGGACTCCGGAGCTCGGTCGCGTCCTCGCTGTCGGTGATCCAGACCGGGACGTCCATCAGCCCGAAGACGCGCTCGGAGGAGGCCTTCGCGTTCTCGTACTGGTCGACGATGTTCGAGACCTCCGCGAGCGGCGTGACGATCCGTTGGCTCATGAACAGGAACGTGACGAACGCGCCGACGGAGAGTTCGCCGGTGAACGGCCCCGGCGGGCCGTCGAAGATCCAGATCCCGCCGACGACGAACGTTGCGGCGAACGACAGCCCCGCGAGCAGCTCCATCCCGGGCCTGTAGACGTAGTTGAGCTTGAGCATCGACATCGTCTGCCGGAAGTACTCAAGCGAGGCGCGGGTGACCCGGTCGACCTCGTAGGTCTCGGTACCCGACGTCTTCACGAGTTCGACGCCGCTCAGGCTGTTCTCGAGTCTGGTGTTCAGGTGGCCGATACTCGCGCGCTGTTCGACGTAGATCGGCTCGACCCGTCGCATGAACCAGAACGTGAGCAGTACCATCGCGGGCACAGCGACGAGCGTGACGAGCGCGAGTTGCCAGTTGAGATAGAAGAGGATTGCAGCGATGCCGAGGACCATCACGCCGAGTCGGGCGGTGTTCTGGAGCGCGTCGTCGAGGAACACCTCGAGGTTCGAGGCGTCGTTGTTGAGCACGCTCATCACCTCGCCGGTCTGCTTGTCGTCGAAGAAGGGCATGTCGAGTTCCTGCATCCGGGCGAAGCTATCCGTCCGAACGGCGTGCATCACGCGGTGGGCGAAGTTGTTCGCCGCGACGCCGTAGACCCAGGTGAAGACGCCGGTCGTGAGGAAGGCGCCGACGATCAGCGCGACCGAGAACCAGAACTGGCCCTCGG
>SKXI01000200.1 GCA_007128515.1 Halococcaceae archaeon
CGAACACCCCCGGGACCGACCCTCGGTCGATGGAGACGACGCGTCACTTCACCGCGACCGCGTACATCGTCAACGACGGGGCCACCGCCTTGCACCACCACGACCGCCTCGGCATCCGGGTCCCGCCCGGCGGCCACGTCGACCGGGACGAACTGCCCCACGAGGCTGCGCTGCGCGAGATCGAAGAGGAGACGGGCCTCGATGCGACGCTCGTCGACGACACGCACGAGGTGGTCGGCCCCGCCGGGGAGAGCATCCCACGACCGCGACACGTCATGCTCTACGACATCAACGTCCACTCCGACGGTTCGGTCGGCCACCAGCACGTCGACCTGCTCTACTACGCGAGCGTCGAGCGCCGAGAGATCGCGCCCGAACCGAGCGAGACCGGCGTCGAGGCCTGGTCGTGGTACACCCCGGAGGAACTGCGAGCGAGCGAGATGGACGCCGACACGATCGAACTCGGCTGTGAGGCGATCGAGGTCGTCGAAGACGGCGGTTAGCCCTCGGAATCGAGCAACGACGCCACGTACAGATCCACGTGGCGGTCCATCCGCCGTATGTAGCCCGCCCGCCGCGCCAGCCGGTCGAGTTCGCGCGAGACGAGGCTGCCGTACTGGACCGCCTTCTTCGCCCTCCCCGCGATCTCCTCGGGGACGAACGCGCGAGCGGCCTCGCGAAAGGCCCACTTCCGGACCCCGTCACGGACGAGGTGGTCACCGTCGAGACGGAGCGCGGCGCTCACGACGCGATCGTCGAGTAGCGGTATCACCGGTTCGACGCCCGACGCGCGCAGGGCGAGCACGTCGCGTTCGAGGCCGTCGGGCAGCGAGCGGATCGCTTCCCGTACCGCCCCGCGCACCGATTCGGCCTCGACGCGGTGGTCGTGCCGGGCGACCTTCTCGTAGCCCCCGAACAGTTCGTCCGCGCCCTGGCCGAGCGCGAGGCGGTCGTACCCGTCATCGGCCGCGCGCTCCCCGACGAGGAAGAGCGTGAGCGCGATGGAGAGGTCCATCGCGTTCGTCCGGTCGGTCGCGCGGGAAACGGTCGCGGCCGCCCGTTCGATCCCCCCGTGGGTGACCTCGACGACCGTCAGTTCGAGATCGAGCAGGTCGGCCGCCGAGCGTGCCGCGTTCAGATCGTGGCTCCCCTCGAAGCCGGCGACGTAACACGGTCTCGAGAGCGCGCTCGCGACGACGGCCGAGTCGACCCCGCCCGAGAACGCGACCGCCGTCCCGTCCGTGTCGACCTCCTCCAGACTCTCGCCGAGCGCGTGGCGGAGCCGGTCGATCGCCACTGCGTCCCCGGGGAACGGCTCCGGCTCCGGGAGCGTCCAGATCCGTTCGATCCCGTCTCCATCGTGCAGTGAGCCGGCCGGGAACGGGACGGGATCGGCGAGCTCCGTCGGCGAGAACGCCCACTCGCGACCCTGGCGTTCGGCGAACAGCGGATACCTACCGAGGACGTCCCGGACGAGTCTCCCCTCTCCGAGGTCGCCGGCGAACCCTCGGCCCCCGGGAAACGGATCGCCCGTCTCGATCGCCCGTTCGACGAGGTCCGCGGGGACCCCCTGAAGGCTCATCTCGGGACGAGGGACCGAACCCGGTTCTTCACCCGGCGTTTCACGCCGCCGCCGGCCTGTCGGAAGCTGATCCGCCAGGGCGTTCGCTTGCCCTCGACGGTCGTCCGTCCCTCGCGGATCGCCTCCATGATCCCCGAGAGACCCTCCTCGGGCTCCGCGTCGACGTTCGTCACCGCCTGGCCGATCATCTCGCTGATGTGGGCGTCGCTGCCGGCGGTCACGGGGAGGTTCCGCTCGCGGGCGAAGCGTTCGGCCCGCATGTTCGCGATCCCGGTCAACAGCCTCGAGTTGTAGATCTCGATCGCGTCGGCGCTCGCGAGCTGGTGGCGGGTGACGTTGTACGCGACGCCGCTTCGGGACTTCTGGAACGGGTGCGGGACGACCGCCACCCCGCCGAGCTCCCTGATCCGCGAGAGCGTCTCGTCGTAGGGGAGCCCCGGCGGGACCGCTTCGGTGATCCCCAGTCCGAGGACGTGGCCGGCCTCCGAGGTGATCTCGATACCGGGGATGCCGATCATGCCGAACCGCGGGGCGAGCGCGGCGGCCTCGAGGCTCGCGTCGATCTCGTCGTGGTCGGTGATCGCGAGGGCGTCGAGGCCAACCGCCGCGGCCTGTTCGAGTATCAGGTCGATCGGGTCTCGACCGTCGTAGGAGAGTTCGGAGTGCGCGTGGAGTTCGACGGTCAGCACATCCACCGGTTCGCGGGTAGACGGCAAAAACGCCCCGGTCGACGGGCGTGTTCGCGATACTGTCGGCTATACCCGTGTGAAGAGTCTCGACACACCGGGTGGTCGATGATCACGGACGACGTATACTGTCGGCTGTAACTTTGTGGAGGTTCTCTCCACCCCGTACTGGCGAGAATCTTCAACGACTTACAGCCGACAGTATTATACCGTCGGACAGAACGGTCGACAGATTCGACGGAGCCGGTCCCGACGCGACCTCTCATAGTGATTGGTGCGACTGTTTACCGGTTCGATCGCCCGCCATCGGGCGGTCGATACCGGAACGACTCGCACCAATCACTATCAAAGCCTCCGTCCGACGGTATTTAGCCGATAGTACGAGGTGTCGTTCGACTCGAGGGTCGACGAACGACGGGGTTCCCCGACGCTCCCGATCAGAGCGCCCGTTCGCGGGAGGCGTCCGCGTGCGTGAGGTTCGTGTTCAGTATCCCCTTCTGCGCCCGACGGAGGCGTTCGGACAGCGACTGGTGTGAGATGTCGAGGTGCTCCGAGAGCTCCTCCAGCGAGGTTCGACGTGGGATCTCGAAGTAGCCGTACTCGACCGCCAGTTTGAGCGCCTCGTACTGTTCGGCCGTGAGGCCGACCGTGGGTATGTCGTCATCCGAAACGCTCCTGATCGAGGTGATGTCGGTGTCGATACCGTTCTCGTGGAGCCGGTCGACCGTCCGCTCGACGTCGGCGTGGTCCGTATACCGCAGCCGGATCGTCCACGTTCCCTCGGCGAGCGCGGCCGTGAGCACCGTCCCCCCCGTCTCGACGACGCACGGCAACACCCGAAACCGATCGGTCCCACACCGGATCGAGTAGAGCCACCCGTCGCGTTCGTCGGAGATCAGGTCGTAGCCCTCGATACGGGCCGTCGCGTCGAGGGCCGCCTCCACGTCCTGCACCGACCCAGCCCGGATCCTGATCGGGAGCCCGGTTGCCTGCACCACCTGTTCGAGCTCCATCTCGATCGAGGGCTCGCGCTCGACCGCCTCCGCGAACAGCGTCTGCGACGCCGGAATCCGGAGTTCCACGATGGTAACCATCGGCTACCTCCCGGCCGGTTCGATCAGGTGCGCTTCCGAGTCGTAGCTCAGGACGCCCGCCTCGGACAGGTGGGGCAGGTGGACGTGGTGGAGCGCGATCGCGACGCGCTCGACGGCGTCGTCGGTCGGGCTCTCGCCCTCTCGCTCCGCGACCCGCGCGGCGAGTTCCTCGAGTCCGACCGGGGCGGTCGTCCCCGCGAGGGTCCCGAGCGTCAGCCGGCGTCGGCCCGACGCGAGCAGTCTGTACTGCTCGTCCGGAGCGAGTTCCAGCCCGTTCAGTGCGTCCCCTCCCATCTCGTGTAAGCTCTGTGACATCGTGTGTAGGTCCGTTCTATCGGTGGTCGTCGGCACGTACCCGTTCCGAGACACCGGACACGCGTAACGTCACACTAGAACTGATGAGGTCCCGGTGAACCGGGACAGCCGAGGTGACGGGTGGCCAGTGGGGGCCGCCCCGGTGCACCGGGAGTGCCGATCGGTTCCCGAGAATCACGGACGGCGGGCTTGGCGGCTCCGTCGACGGAAGGTTCAAGAACGACGCCACCGGTAGCAGTGACGATGGGAACAGGTGCACTGACCGACACGCTCCGGGAGACGCTCGCGGTCTTCGACGCCTCCGGGGAGCCACGGACGACGCCCGAGGTGGCAGAGTGCCTCGACCTCGGCCGTCGAAGCACGTACGCCCGGCTGGAGCGACTCGTCGACCACGGCCGGCTCGAGACGAAGAAGGTCGGGGCGAACGCCCGCGTCTGGTGGCGGCCGCCGTCGGAGGGCGTCGCTGGCGAGGCGGACGCCCCCTCCGTCCGCTCGGCGACGAGCGCCGAGGTGTCCGCGGCGGCCCACGGCTCCGTCGCCGAGTCGATCGTCGCCGACGTGATCGACGACGTCGGGGTCGGCGTCTTCGTCCTCGACGAGGGCTTCGAGGTCGCCTGGATCAACCGGGCGGTCGAGCGGTACTTCGGGCTCGACCGCGAGCGGGCCGTCGGGAGCGACAAACGCCGGCTCGTCGAGGAGCACGTCACGTCGGTCGTCGAGGACGGCGAGGCGTTCGCGGATCGGGTGCTCGGGACCTACGACGACAACACGTACGCCGAGCGCTTCGAGTGTCACGTGACGGCGGGCGACGAACGCGAGGAGCGCTGGCTGGAACACCGGAGCAAGCCGATAGAGACCGGCGAGTTCGCCGGCGGGCGGGTCGAACTCTACTACGACGTCTCGGAGCGGAAACGCACGGAACAGGCCCGCAGACGGGACGCCGAGCGGTTCGGGTCGCTGGTCGACGCCGTCGAGGAGTACGCCATCTTCACCCTCGACACGGAGGGGTACGTCCGGAGCTGGAACCCGGGTGTCGAGCGGATCAAGGGCTACGACGTCAGTGAGATCCTCGGCGAGCACTTCTCGGAGTTCTACACCGACGGGGAGAGGGACGCCGGCGTGCCCGCGGAGAACCTCTCGGCGGCGAGGGCCGAGGGCTCGGTCGAGGACGAGGGCTGGCGCGTCCGGGCGGACGGCTCGCGGTTCTGGGCGAACGTCACGATCAC
>SKXI01000121.1 GCA_007128515.1 Halococcaceae archaeon
GTTCGGGGTGGTGACCGACACGCGATGAGCGACCTCCCCGAGGAGTTCCGGTGTACGATCACGAACTGGGAGTACATCTACGGGCTCTGTCGAACGGTGAGCACCGACGTCAAACGCTCCGTGTTCGAGCCGGACGTGATCGTCGCGCTCGCCCGCGGCGGCTGGTTCGCCGGGCGCTGTCTCTGTGATTTCCTGGGCCTGGACGACCTGACGAGCCTGAAGATGGAACACTACGTCGGCACGGCCGAGAAGTCCGGGGAGCCGACCATCCGTTACCCGATGCCCGAGGGTAGCGTCGAGGGGAAGAGCGTGCTCGTCATCGACGACATCGCCGACACGGGTGGCTCGATCGAGCGCGCCGAGGAGTACGTCACGGAACGGGGGGCCGCCGACGTCCGGACCGCCACGCTCCAGCTACTCGGGACGAGCGAGTTCGAACCCGACTACGTCGGCGAGCGCTTAGAGCAGTGGACGTGGGTCGTCTACCCGTGGAACTTCATCGAGGACATGGTCGACCTGATCTCCGGCGTGATGGCGAAGGCCGACGAGGAGTCCTTTTCCCCGGACGAGATCCGCCACTACCTCGCGGAGTACCACGGAGTGCGGCGGATCGGGATGGAGATCGCCCAGCCCAACAGGCTGAACGAGGTGCTCGTCGAGATGGAGCGCCGTGACGTGATCGAACGAACCGAGCGCGCCGAGTGGCGGCTCGCCGATGGCTGAGGGAGACGGATCCGAGGAGATCGAGGCGTTCGCGAGCGCCTATCGGTTCGACCACGAGCGCCGGACCGGCTGGCAGTTCGGCGTGCTGCGCGATCCGATTACCCGCCGACAGCTCACCAGAACGCCTCGTGGACGGCCCGTCCCTCGTCGTTGCAGACCGGCCCCTCGACCGTCGTGACGCCCTCGAGAATCGTCGCCGCGCGCACGGGCGGCGCGGTGCCGGTGAACTCGCCGATCTCGGGTGCAGAGACGCTGTACACAACACGATCCAGACCGGCGTAGTAGAGCCCGCCAGCACACATCGGACAGGGCTCGGTCGAGGTGTACATCGTCGTTTTCTCCCTCGTTCCCTCGTCGAGTTCCGCCCTCGCCCTGTAGGCCAGGTGGAGTTCGGGGTGTCTGCGGACGTCGTTCTCCGTGAGCACTCGGTTTCTCGCCTCCATCACGACCTCGCCGTCGTGGACGAGCAGCGAACCGAACGGGCGGTTGCCCTCCTCGACGGCCTCGCGCGCGAGTTCGATCGCCCGCCGGGTGAACCGCTCGTCGTCCTCTGTCGGGTCCATGTCCCCCGTTGGGTCGGGTTCCTCAAGTAGCGTCCCATCGCGGTCGTCGGCTCCGACCCCGTTGGGAGCCTCGACCTCCTCGAGGACGCTCTCGCCCGCGCCCTCCCTCGAGTCCCAGTGCCGGAACTCGAGATCTCTATATCTCCCCCGGTCGTGGCCCTTCGCCGTCACCGACCACGATAGCTCCTCGCCGAAATCCGTGCGGTTTAGGTGGCCGTTGGTTCATCTCCGGGTATGATCGGCTTCATCGGCGGCAGCGGGATCTACGAGGCGCTCGACCTCACCCACACCAGGGAAGAGACGATCGAGACGCCCTACGGCGAACCGAGCGCGCCGGTGACGATCGGCGAACTCGAGGGCACCGGAACGGAGATCGCCTTCCTGCCACGTCACGGCCGGAACCACGAGTACTCGCCGACGACGCTGCCCTACCGGGCGAACCTCTACGCCCTGAAATCGCTCGGCGTCACGCACGTCGTCGCGAGCAACGCGGTCGGCAGCCTGCGCGCGGACCTGCCGCCGCAGACGCTCGTCGTCCCGGATCAGGCGGTCGACCGGACGCGTCACCGCCCCTTCACGTTCTTCGACGAGGGGATGGTCGTCCACATGCCGTTCACCGAGCCGTACTGTCCGGACCTCTCGGCACACCTCGTCGAATGTGCTCAGGAAGCGAGCGACGCGGAGGTCGTCTCCGGAGGCACCTACGTCTGCATCGAGGGGCCACAGTTCTCGACGCGTGCCGAGAGCGAGTTCTACCGCGGGCAGGGCTGGGACGTGATCGGGATGACGACGATCCCCGAGGCGAAACTCGCCCGCGAGGCCGAGATCTGTTACGCGACGCTCACGGGCGTCACCGACTTCGACGTCTGGAAAGAAGACAGTCAGGTGACGCTGGAGGAGGTGCTCGAGAACGCCGCGGCGAACGAGGAGGCGATCAAGGAGACCGTCGACCGCGCGGTCCGGACGCTCGACGAGTCGGAGTGTTCGTGTCAGAACGCGCTGGAGGGGACGATCAACACGCCCTCGGAGGCGATTCCCGACGAGGTCAGAGAGCGCGTCGACCTGCTCGCGGGCGAGTACCTCGACGGGGATCGGTGACGGAACCCGGAACCGATCCGACGAGAGCTAGAGACCGACACCGAAAACTTTGGTAACTGTTAACCTCTACCACGACGTACGGGTGAGTAGCGCCCCGTGCGGTCGACGTGGGAAGACGTGAGGTGTAGGGACGGCGCTACGACTGGAGGGGACGATGGTATCACCAACCACTAGAGGGAACCGAACCGTTCGCCGGCTCGGTCGGCGTACCACGGCCGAAGGCAGTCCGGGGGGACGGCGACGATGAACTACGAGCTAGCGTACGCGGTGGGCTTTCACCCGTGGGAGACCGCGGTAGAGAACGAGGCGTTCATCGAGACGATCACCCGGCTGTTCGAGGAGGAAGAAGAAGGGCGGGAACCGCCCTACGGACGCGCGCTCGACATCGGTACCGGGAGCGGGATCTGGGGTATCGAACTGGCGAAACGAGGCTGGGAGGTCACGGGTGTCGACACCGTCGAGCGGGCGCTCCGTCGTGCTCGGGACGGGGTCGCGGACGCAGGTGTCGAGATGGACCTCGTCCACGGCGACGTGACCGACCTCCGGGCTGCCGGGATCGACCCCGGGTACCGGTTACTGCTCGACACGGGCACCTACCACGGGCTGAACCCCGTCCAGCGCGAGGCGATGGGTCGGGAGGTCGATGCGGTCGCCGGACCCGATGCGACCGTGCTCCTGCTCGCCTGGGAGCCGAGGCGTCGGGGGCCGCTGCCGCGAGGCGCGACCCGGGACGAGCTCGAGGGGGTGTTTCCCGGCTGGACCGTCACCGATCTGGGCCGCTCCGAGTTCACGGCGCCCAAACCTGTCGAGGTGCTGGCGAAACCCAACGAGCACTGGTACCGGCTTCGCCGCGAGTGACGGGAGCGACGCCGACCACCGTTCTGGCGCACGGACTGTACCGACCGTCGAACGGTGCGACGGATCCGTCATCGAACGGGTTCGGCCTCCGACGGTCGTGGGAGTCAGGAGCGAACTCCTCTCGGCTCTTCGCGCCCGTCGCACCCTCATAGTGATCGTTGGGAGTCGTCCCGGTATCGACCGCCCGATGTCGGGCGACCGAACCGGTACACAGTCCCAACGATCACTATCAGGCATCCTGTGGATCGGTTCGGCTCAGACGGCTCCGAAACACGTCGTGTGAGACCGGATCTCCCCCTCGCTGGACGCCACACACCGCTTCGGACGCCGAGGCGAGCGACCCGCTGACGAGGGATAGGCGCTTGGCGCCAGAGAACGGACTATCGACGGTTGGCGGTTCGCTGCCGACACCGAACCTGTCGGCTCACTTCCCGCGAACGTAGCTGAGCGCCGAGACGTACTCCTCCGGGTCGACCCTGTCGTCCGTCTCCTCCAGGCGCTCTCTGATCTTCGTTGGAGTCATGTCGCAGGAGACTACGGACCCCATGGTAATAAGTGTCGTGGTGAGTAGTGTCACGGGCCAGGGACGGCGACCGATCCGGGGTCCTCCTCGAACGCCGACGCCTCCTGCACCCAGAGGTCACCGAAGAGCTCGTCCTGTTCGAGCCGAACGGTCCCCCTGTGGGCGAGAAAGAGCACCGCCAGGAAGCTCTCGACGCGCGTGGGGCCGACGCCGTCGATCTCTCTGAAGAGCACCTCCGGCCGGCCCGCCTCGTACTGTCTGTGGAGGTGCTCCGCGATCACCTCGATCACCTCCTCGATCTCCTCGCCGTGGGCGGTGCCGATGACGTCCTGCTCCCGGGGTTCGTCGTCCAGCCGGAAGTCGTCGCCCGAGTGGTAGTCGAGCGTCTGGGTTCCGCGCTGGAAGCCCTTCGGCGACCCGCTCGTGTCGTACTCGCGCGAGGACTTCCACCACGAGCCTCGTTCGGCGTCACGGAGCTCCCGCACCAGCTGATCGAGCGTCCGGGGTGAGCCCCGGGCGTGTTTCCGGTCGAGCCGGCGCTCCATCTCCCGTTCGAGCCCCGCGATCGGGTCCTCGAACGGACCCTCCGGCTCCATCGCCGGCCACTCCTCCTCGACGAACGCCTCCTCCTCCTCGGGCTCGTCCTCGAGCACGAGTTCGTCGCTCTTCATCCGGAGGAGGACGCTCGCGTAGAACAGCGCCCGACCGGAGGTACGGAGGTCGGCCGCATCGAGCTTCGCGAGGAAGGCGTCGGTCACCTCCACGATGTCGATGTCCCAGGGCTCGATCTTCCCCTCTTCGGCCAGCTGCACCAGGAGTTCGACCGGCTCGACCTCGTCGTCCTCCTCGTCGGGGCCGCCACCCGGTGTGATCGCCTCAGTCATCTGCCACCGCCGTCTCCCCACCGAGGCTGATCCCGGTGACGACGCTCACGTTCTCGGCCTGCATCGTCACGCCGATCGCTCGCTCGGAGCGTTCGAGCATCGCCGAGCGGTGCGAGACGACGACGAACTGGGCGGTGTCGGCGAGCTCGTCGACCAGCTCGCCCACGCGCTCGGCGTTCGCCGCGTCGAGGAAGGCGTCGACCTCGTCGAGCGCGTAGAACGGCGCCGGGTTGTACCGCTGGATCGCGAAGA
>SKXI01000422.1 GCA_007128515.1 Halococcaceae archaeon
CTCCTCGAAGCCGGCGGCCTCACCGCCGAGGGCGCGGCGACGATCTATCCACTGGTCTGGTGGCAGCACTCGCTGCTCTCGCTGTTTTTCATCGCGTGGATCCCGTACGCGAAGCCGTTTCACATGCTCTCGTCGTTCGCGAACGTCGTGGTCCGCGACGAGAAGGCCGGTCTCCGGCTTCCAGCGGTGCCGGCCGACCTCGATCACACGAACGCCGAGTCGATCGACGACTTCACCTGGAAGGAGATGCTCGACCAGGACGCCTGTACGAAGTGCGGGCGGTGTTCGGCGGTCTGTCCCGCGAAGGCCTCGAACCGCCCGCTCGACCCGCGAGACGTAATCCTCGATCTCAAGGCCTACCGCGAACAGCTCGACGCCGGCGGGGACGAGCGCCCGGTGATCGCGGACGGTGGCGGCGTCATCCGGGCCGAGACGATGGAGTCCTGTATGGCGTGTATGGCCTGTATGGACGCCTGTCCGGTCGAGATCGAACACCTGAACTCGTTCACCCGGCTCAACCGCCAGCTCACCGATCAGGGCGACGTCGACGCGAACATGCAGGACGTCTTCGGCAACCTGATGCAGCGCGGCAACACCTTCGGCGAGCGCCCGGACGACCGGGCGAACTGGGCCGAGGAGCTCGAGTTCGAACTGGCCGACGCGAGGGAGACCGAGGTGGAGTACCTCTGGTACGTCGGCGACTACCCGAGCTACGACGATCGAAACAAAAAGGTCGCGCGTTCGCTCGCCCGGCTGTTCGACGCCGCCGACGTCGAGGTCGGTATCCTCTTCGAAGAGGAGCGCTACGACGGCAACGACATCCGCCGGGTGGGCGAGGAGTTCCTCTTCCTCGAACTCGCCGGCCACCACGTCGAGAGCTTCGAGGAGTGCGAGTTCGAGAAGCTCGTCTGTACCGATCCCCACAGCTACAACACCTTCGCCAACGAGTACCCGGAGATCGACTTCGGGGAGTTCGCCGACGACCCGGTGATGCCGTTCGAGTACGACGGGTTCTGGAATTCGGATGGGAAGATCGAGGTGCTCCACTGGACGCAGGCGGTCGAGGAGCTCGTTCGAGAGGGACGGCTCGGGCTCTCTGGCACGGAGCTCGACTACACGGTCACCTACCACGACCCGTGTCACCTCGGCCGGTTCAACGACGAGTACGAGGCACCCAGAGAGCTGATCCGGGCGACCGGCTGCGAGCTGTACGAGATGCCGAGAAACCGTTCGAACTCCTTCTGCTGTGGCGGTGGCGGCGGCGGCCTCTGGATGGACTTCGAGGAGGAGCCCAAGCCGAGCGAGGAGCGACTCAGGGAGGCGCTCGAGGACACCGAGGCGGGAGGGGCGATCGAGAAGTTCGTCGTCGCCTGTCCGATGTGCATGACGATGTACGAGGACGGCCGGAAGACCGGCGACTTCGAGGAACGGATCGATATCGTCGACGTCGCGGAACTGCTCGTCGAGGCGGTCGAGGCGGGTCGGTCGGGTGGTGTCGAGAGCGGTACTGGCGATCTCGCGACTGCGGACTGATAGGGATCATCTAGAAACTCGTCGTTCCCCGACCCCGAATCGAACGACACCGGCGGTGTGTACGCCTGATAGTGACCGTTGCGACTGTGTACCGGTTCGACCGCCCGACATCGGGCGGTCGATATCGGAATGACTCGCAACGATCACTATGAGAGAGACGGCTGGCTACGATGATCCCTCTGAGCCCCGGCGTCGGGCGCCGGCCGAGCCGGTCGAGCGACGACAGCCGGTCGACGGCCGTAGCGGTCCCCGTGATCCTCGGCTCCGGTAGGCTGGGTCCGCCACGACGGATGGAGAGCTGGCGTCCGTCCACATTCGTTTCCGGTGTCGCACTGTGTGTGCCGTGTTATCTATCAGCAACTGTTATGCTCCTGAAGGTCGAAGGTAGTACTGTGCGGTCCCGCTTTCCGCCCTGGCCCACTGTGGCGAAGGACAAGGGTTTGCAGCTACACGCCGGGGCTACACCCGCGTTCGACCGGCGTGGTTTTCGCCCTTTCCCGCGTCGGGATGCTGACAGGGCGGGACCGTTCGCCTGTTCTCGTCGTGAGTCGACGACGGCCGACGCTCGGTCCGCTCGTCGTGTCCTCCGAGTACGGTCGGGCCCGTCGTAACCTGAGCGGGGCGACCGAGGCACTTCCGTTCGTCTTCGCTGTCGTTGCGATGTCGTCTGCTGGCACACGGTTCTTTCGTGCGCGCCGCGTTCGATACTGTACGGTTCCACCCCGCCTCGGCCTGCTGTAGCGAAGGACAAGGGCCTGCAGCTACACGCCGGGGCTACACCCGCGTTCGACCGGCGCGGTTTTCACCCTTTCCCGTGCCGGGACGCTGACGGGGTGGGACCGCTCCCCACCGCTTCGCGTCGGTCGGAATCGCTCGCTATCTATCGCCGGGATCGAGGCGATCGACCGGACCGTCGAAGTCCTCGTCGAACGAGAGGACGCGATCGATCCCGTGACGCTCCGTGAGAGCGACCGTCGGGGCGTCGGTGAAGCTCAGCGCGTGGTCGTCGTACCGCTCGAAGGTCTCGACCGACTGCTCGAACAGCTCTTCCGAGACGTGTAGCAGCCCCACGGTCGCCGGGTACGGATCGACGCCGAGGATCCGATCACCGACGGCTTTCGCGTCGTCGAACCGCCTGGTCCGCGTCCGGGTGAGCGTCACCGTCTCGTCGTTGACGTAGTCGCTGGTGTAGAGCCGCCCGGATCGCCCGAGGGCGGTGCGTTCGAGTGCGTTCGTCGCCGTTTCGTGTCTCGGTGCATCGCGGTCGTGGTGTGCGTAGAACACGCCCGTATCGACGAAGACGCTCATTCGATCTCCGAACCGTACAGCGTCTCGTCGACCCCTGCTCGTCGACAGGGTTCCCTGACGCGGTCGTCCCCGAGAGCCACCGCTGGGCCTCCCCCTCGCTGAGCCCCTCCCACCCCTCACGATAGGAGTCGAACAGCTCTTCCCTGGAGGCGTACGCGTCCTCACGAGCCGATCTAGCAGCTCCCGCTGCGTGACTCGCTTCCCCCGCTTCTAACCGGATCTCCGCCCGTACCTCCTCGAGCCGGGACGTCGTCGACTCACTCGTTTTCACCCAGGTACTCGTACTACCTGGTATAGATCCCACCACGTAACGGTCACCCCTCGACCCTCGATTCGACGCACCTCACCGCCTCTTCCGGTGTTTCGACCGCCTGGACGCCCTCGACGTCGTGGGTTCCGAGGCCGGCGACCGGCCGACCGATCTTGAGCGCGAACCCCATCTCCGAGAGCGTGCCGTAGCGGCCACCGATCGCGATGGCGGCCTCACCGTTCCGGACGACGAGCACGTTCCGCATCTCACCGATCCCGGTCACGATCGGGACGTCGACGTAGGGGTTTGCCTCCCTCGCGTCGGTGCCGGGCAGGATCCCGATCGTCCGGCCGTCGGCCTCGCTCGCACCCCGACACGCCGCCTCCATCACGCCGCCACGGCCGCCACAGACGAGGGTGTGACCTCGCTCGGCGAGTAGCCGACCGACCCGCTCTGCCACTCCCGCGTCGTCCCCTCCGGCCGTTCCGCCGCCGATGACGCTCACGCGCATGGCGCTGGTTTCGTCGGGACCGACAAGAACCTCGGGTCGTCCCGCACCGGCGGCCCCGCTCAACAGTTATGTGCGCCTGTTCCGTGTGTGCCGATGCCATGGTACCGGAAACCGACACGGGGGGAACCCACCCGCTCGACCCGCTCTCGGCGGCCGAGATCGAGGCCGCGCGCGAGGTCGTCCTCGACGCCGCGGATCTGGGTGACGACCCGCGTTTCATCGAGATCACACTCGCGGAGCCGACGAAGGAGGCCTACCGCGCTTACGAGGCGGCGGAGAACGCGATCGACCGCGAGGCGAGGGTCGTCGTTCGCGAGAAGTCCCAGCACGTCTCGTACGCGGGGATCGTCTCGCTCGACGACGAGGAGCTGATCGCCTGGGAGGAGATCGACGTCGGTCAGCCGCGGATGATCGGCGAGGAGTTCGTCGAGGTCGAGACCGTCGTCACCGCCCACGAGGGCTTCCGGGAGGCGGTCCGACGACGGGGGGCGGACCCCGACAACGCGATCGTGACCGCGTGGTCGGCGGGCTACGACTTCGTTCCGGAGGACGTCGATCGGAGCCGTCGGCTCGCCCACGGCATCGTCTGGGTCGGCGACGAGGGCGAGCGCGGCGCGGAGGCGTACAGTCGGCCGCTGTCGGGCATCCACGCCTGGGTCGACCTGGACGACCCCGAGGTGGTGAAACTCGTCGATACGGGGCCGACGCGTGCGGACGTGATCAACGACCTGCGGAGCTACCCCTACCGGGAGGGGGACCGCGAGCTCCGCGAGGACCTGAAACCGTACAACGTCGTCCAGCCGGAGGGGCCGAGCTGGGCGGTCGAGGGGAACGTCGTCGAGTGGCAGAACTGGCGGATCCGCGTCGGCTTCAACCACCGTGAGGGGCTCGTCCTCTACGACGTGAGCTACGCCGACGACGGCGAGCGCCGGAGCGTCCTCCGGCGAGCGTCGTATCCGGAGGTCGTCACCGCCTATACGGATTCGAACCCGAACCACGACTGGAAGGCGCCGTTCGACGTCGGCGAGTACGGCCTCGGGCGACTCGCGAACTCGTTGACCGAGGGCTGTGACTGTCTGGGCTACATGCACTACTGGGACGCCGTGCTGAACGACGGCGACGGGAACCCCCAGCGGATCGAGAACGCGATCTGTCTCCACGAGGAGGACGACGGGCTGCTCTGGAAGCACTACGACTGGCGCGAGGGCGACACCGAGGTCCGTCGAAACCGCCGGCTCGTGATCTCGTTCGTCTCGACGATCGGCAACTACGACTTCGGCTTCTACTGGTACTTCAA
>SKXI01000135.1 GCA_007128515.1 Halococcaceae archaeon
GCTCTACTGCGGTCTGTGCGGTTCCTATCCTCACTATGGCACGAATGCACACCCGTCGTCGCGGCGCGTCCGGTTCGGACCGCCCGGCGACAGACGAACCACCGGAGTGGAGCGACGTCGACGCCGACGACGTCGAAGCGCGCGTCGTCGAACTCGCCGAGAACGGGCACCCGCCCGCGGTGATCGGCCTCAAACTCCGCGACGAGGGCGTTCGCGGGACCCCCGTCCCGAGCGTCAAACTCGCGACGGGCAAGAAGCTGACCGAGATCCTGGCGGAGAACGACGCCAAGCCGGACGTCCCGGAGGACCTGCGGAACCTCCTCGAGCGGGCGATCCGCCTGCGCGAACACATGGAGGAGAACCCCCAGGACTTCCAGAACAAGCGGGCGCTCCAGAACACGGAGTCGAAGGCCCGTCGACTGATCACGTACTACCGCGGCGACGAGATCCCGGAGGAGTTCCGCTACTCGGTCGACGCGGCGAAACGCCTCCTCGGGGAGTGATGGCCGCGACGGATCGACCGAGCGACCCGGACGCCGCGAAGGCGTCCGAACTCGCGTCGGCGATAGCCGACGCGCCGTTCGTCAGGCTGCTCGCCCGCGCGGACGGCGCGTCGGTCGCGGCGGCGGGACTGCTCGCCGCCGCGTGCGCCGTCCGGTCGATCCCGTTCCAGGCCAGCGTCCGACCGACGGAAGGGGACGTCACCGGGAGGGAGGACGGTCTCGTCGTCGGAATCGGCGTCGAGAGCGAGGGGGCGGCCCGGCTCCCGCCGAACCGTGCGCTCGCGGCCTACGAGAGCGCACGCGACCTCGGCTGTGAGCCCGATCCGGTCCTCGCCGCGGCCGGTCTCGTCGCCGGCGACGGGCTGCTCGCGACGGACGACGGTTCGGGGGTCCTCGCGGACGCGGCGATCGAGCGTCGACCCGGCCTGGGCGTCCCCACGGCCGATCCGGCCGACGGCCTCGCACATACGACGTTCACGCACACGGGGTTCTCGGGCGACGAGACGGCCGCCGCCGGTGTGCTCGCGGAGCTCAGCGATGGTTCGCCCGAGGCGGTGGCCTCGTTGCTCGCGATCTCGACGATCGAGAACCCGGACGCGAGCGCGCGGGCGGCCGAGAGCGTCGAACGGGCGCTCCGACCGCACGCGAGCCCGACCGGTCCCGTCGAGACCGTCGAGGGGCTGGCGGACGTCCTCGACTGCGTCGCCCGGGAACGCCCCGGAACGGCGCTCGCGCTGGCGATGGGTCACGACGTCCGGACCGAGGCGCTCGACGCCTGGCGCGCCCACGCGAAGCGGGCCCACGCCGCGTTCGAGACGGCGACGACCGGCCGGTACGACGGCCTGTTCGTCGCGAGGATCGAGTCGGGACCGGCCGAGACGGTCGCCCGACTCGTTCGCGACGTCCGCTCGCCCGAACCGGTCGCGCTCGTCCTCGCGGAGGGCGAGGCGGCCGCGGCGAGCGTCGAGGGTCACCGGATCGAGCGAGCGACGAAGGGGGCCGCGGCGGCCGTCGGAGGAACGACGAGCGCGACGGCGACCCGTGGGTACGCGCGCTACGACGGCGAGTCGGAGGCCTTCCTCGCGGCCTTCCGGGAGGCGCTGTGATGCGCGCGGCGATCCGGAGCTCCGTCCCCGATCCGGAGACCGTCGCGGAGGCGATCCGGCCGGACAACACCGACGAGATGACGACCCGTGTCGAGGGCGATACGGTCGTGACGACGATCGAGCGGGAGACGGCGAGCGGGCTGTTGACGACCGCCGACGACTACGTCGTGAACCTGACGGTGGCGACGGAACTGATAGAGCGAACGACCGACTTACAACACACAGATCATGAGTGAACGATCCGTATCCAGACGGAAACAGGAGAAACGATGGTACAGCGTGCTCGCACCCGAGCAGTTCGACCGGGCCGAACTCGGCAAGACACCGGCGGACGAACCCGAACAGGTCTACGATCGGACGATCGAGACCACGCTCGGCGAACTGACGAACAACGCGAGCGAGAACAACACGAAGCTCACCTTCAGGGTGACCGACGTCGGGAGCGACGCGGCGTACACCGAGTTCATCAAACACGAACTCGCCCGTGACTACCTGCGTAGCCTCGTCCGACGCGGCGCCTCGAAGATCGACGCGACGGTGACGGTGCTCACCGCGGACGACCACCGGGTGCAGATCCAGCCGGTCGCGTTCACGACGAAGAAGGCCAACCACAGCCAGGAACGCGCGATCCGCCGGCTGATGATCGACATGACCCGCGAGGCAGCCAGAGAGCGCACGTTCGAGGAGGTCGTCGACAGCGTCGTCGGCGGTCGGCTCTCGAGTGCGATCTACGCCGAGGCGAAGCAGGTCTACCCGCTCCGCCGGGTCGAGATCCAGAAGCTGACCCTCGAAGCCCGGCCGGAGGAGGTCGCGGAAGAAGAGGAGATCTCCGTCGACATCGACGAGGAAGACGTCGCCGTCGACGACGACGAATAACCCCGGTTCGGGCCGTTTCGACGCTACTCCTCGACGAGTATCGCACCGACCATCCCACCGACCTCGTGCGGGATGCAGACGTAGGCGTGTGTGCCGGGCACCTCGAACGTGTGCTCGAAGCGCTCGCCGGTCGAGATGAGTCCGGCGCCGTCCTCGTTCCAGGCTTCGCGAGCCTCGCGTTCGCTCTCGTAGCCGCCGGTCGCGAAGAACTCGGCCCCCTCGGGGATACCGCCGTCGTAGGCGGTGACGGTGTGGCCGCGCGAGCCGGTGTTCTCCCAGACGACGGTCTCGCCGACCTCGATCGTGTACTCCTCGGGTAGGAACTCGTGGGCGCTCATCCCGACGTCGTAGTCGTCCGAGCCGAGCGCGGTACAGCCCGCCGTCGCGAACGCGCCAGCGGTGGCGAGAAAGGCGCGTCTGTCCATGGTAAAACGGAGGGGACGGGACGCTAAAGCGGCTCCGACTCTACCGTCGGCTCTACGTCGTTCGGGATTGCCGCGCCCGCGGTGGCGAGAGTCGTTACACAGTTACAGCCGACAGTATCAGACCGGCGCGGCGAGATCGAACTCCTCGACCAGTGCGAGGTAGAGGTCCAGGTTCGTCGTGTGGCCGACCAGTTCGACCAGGCCCCGGTCGGGGTCGTAGGCGACCACGCCGTGGTCGGCGAGCTTCGGCAGGTGGAGGTGGTGGAGGTCGAGGCTGACCAGCGCCCGCTCGTCGTCCGAGACGGTCGCGACCGAGCCGTCGGCCTCGGCTGCGGCGACGTCGTTCGCGAGGTCTCGGACCGTCACCGGCCCGGCGTGCGAGAAGAGCGCGGCGAGGACCCGGCGGCGTCGGGGGTGAACGAGCAACCCGACGAGTTCGTCGACCGGACGGTCGCGGTCGATCGTGGGCAGCGTCGTCGCGGGTCCACCGTGGATCGCGTAGAGTGAGGCCCAGCCCTCGCCGTCGGGGACGAGACCGCCGACGACGTCACAGACGAGCGCGAGCGTCCTGAGCGCCGAGCGTTCGCGGTCGGTCGGGTCGAGCACGAAGAAGCCCGTCGCACCCGCCCGTTCGATGTCGACCGAGAGCGTTCGGAACAGCGCGAACGTCGAGAGTTCGCCGAGTTCGTCGAGGAGGCTCGACGACTCGAACCAGACGAGCGCGTCGGTCTCGACCGAGTCGAGGTGCGCACCGAGCGCCGCTCTGATCGCACCCACGTCGCTCGCGTCGGAAACCGACCTGACCGGGGTCGGTGGCCTCGGACCGTCGGTCGGCTGCGGCTGGGTCGCGGCGGCCCCGCGGGCGAACTCGTCGATAGCGACGAACCGCCAGTCGGCCGGCTCCGGCCGGTTCGATGCCCGCCACGACCGGACGAACTCGTCCGGCGACCGGTCCCGGCTGACCGCGATCACCGTGGTGTACGCCGGGTCCTCGGCGGCGACTGCCGGGCCGGCCCCGGAGTCGAAGCCCTCCGGTGCGAGTAACAGTACGTTCGAGAACCCCTCCGTCTCGGCGGTTGTCCTCCCTCCCATTCGTATTCGAATACATATGATTACGACATAACTGTTTGGGCCGATCTCCACGAGAGAACACAACGCATAACACCCCGCTCGCTCACCGGTGGAGTGATGCGTCTCGCCCCGCGGTTCCTCGGCCGTCTCGGCGTCGCCGACGTGGTGACGGTCGGGAACGCCGCACTCGGCTTCCTCGCGGCGATCGTCGCCACGCTCGATCCCTGGCGCGGGGCGCAGCTGATCCTCCTCGCCGCGGTCGCCGACGGGCTCGACGGACTGCTCGCACGCCGGTACGGAGGGACGCTCGCCGGACCGTACCTCGACTCGCTGGCCGACGTCGCCTCGTTCGCGGTCGCCCCCGCGGTCCTGCTGTTCGTCGTCGCCCGTGACGGCTGGGGGATCACCGGTGTAGAACCGTCGGTCGAGACGGCGGTCGCCCTCGGCGTGCCAGCGCTGTTCGTCGCCGTCGGCGTGGTCAGGCTCGGCCTCTACACCGCCTATGACACCGCCGACCACCACACGTTCGGCGTGCCGACGACGCTCGCCGCGACCATCGTCGGGGCAGCGGTGCTGGCCGAGCTCACCGATCCGGTTCCCCTCTACCTGTTGGCGGTCGTCTTCTGCTATCTGATGGTCGCGCCGATCCGCTATCCCGACCTCCTCGCGCGCGACGCGCTCATCATGGGCGTCGTGCACTGTCTCGCCGTGGCGGTGCCGGGGTTCGGCGGCGGGATCTTCCCGGTCGCGCTGTTGACGCTCGCGGTCGTCTACCTCTTTTTCGGCCCGCGGTTCTACTGGGGCGACGCGGAACGGGAAGGGAAACGCTCATAGACGCGACGCGCGCTACTCGGGGACATGAGCGAGGACGAGGCTCCCGAGGAGGCGGCTGAGGGAGCGGACGAGGCCGACGA
>SKXI01000483.1 GCA_007128515.1 Halococcaceae archaeon
ACTCGCTCGCGGTAGGTCGCTCGCCGATCTTCGTTCCCGGCCGGTCCACGGCGAGCCGACGCGGGTGCCACTCGACGCGTGCCGGCTCCGCCTCCTCGAAGTCCATCGTGAGGATGCCGACTTCCACGGGAAGGGACTCGAACAGCGCGGGCTCGATTCGGTCGCCGGTCCTGGCGGTCGCGACCCACACCTCGTCGGCGAGCGCGAGCGCCACGTCGCGTTCGACCTGTGCGGCGAGCGCCCGCGCCGCGCTCGCGTCGAGATCGGGTTTGTTCTCGATCGCCACGACCGAACGTACCCACTCGGGATAGACCCACTTCCGTCTGATCTCGATCCGGTTTCCTCGTCTCCTGGTCTCGAGAACCCCACGATCGGCCGCCTCGTGGACCGCCTCACGGACGTAGCGCCAGGGGTAGTCGGGTTTCGGGAGCGCGTCGCGGTACCAGCGCCATTCCTCGGGAGCGTTCCGGACGACGTGCAGCAGGTCGGAGGTCAGTCGCTTCTCGCCGAAGGGTTTCCGCCGCTCGAACGCCTCCCGGTCGACCTCGATCACGATCGTGTCCCAGCGTCGGCGCTTCGTTCCCAGCTGTCGCGAGACGAGCACGCCACGATCGTCGGGGAGCGATCCGCTCGGTGGCCACGCGCGTTCGGCCCACCGGCAGGTCAGGAGTTCGAAGACGAACTCCGAGCGCTCCCAGGCCACCTCAGTAGCCCTTCTCCTCCAGGAACCGGTGGGCGTCCTCCAGGATCTCCCGCGGGCCGTCCTGGGTGATCGTGTTGATCGCCTGTTCGTAGTCACGCCACTGGAGGTCTCTGTGCTCGGTCGAGAGCTCCGCCGACGCCTCGAACGACTTCGCGACGAACAGGTGGACCGTCTTGTGGATCGTCGTCCCGTTGGCCTGGAAGACGTAGCTGTAGTCGTCGCGGAAGCCGTCGAGGAGTCTGAAGTCCTCGATGCCCGCTTCCTCCGTTACCTCGCGTATCGCCGTCTGCTGTAGCTCCTCGTCCCCCTCGACGCCGCCTTTGGGGAACTCCCAGTCCCCGGGACGGCTCTTGAGGAGGAGGTACTCGCGCCGTCCGCGCGTATCCCGAAAGAGGATCGCGCCGGCGCTGACCGCCTCGACTGTCATTACCCACAGGTAAACGATCACCCGTAATGAGGATATCGGACGATTGGAGGGGTGAGGCGTGTGGTTCGTTGCGCCGTCGCATCCGTCCACCGCGGTTCGGCGGGGCCGACGCCAACGCTAACAGCCTGGCGGTCCCAGGACTCCCATGGCCGACCGCGACGAGGCGCTCTGTTTCGACATGTACGGCACGCTCTGTGAGACGGGGAGCGTGACCCGAACCCTTCGAACCGAACTCGATATCCCCGGGGGGTTCGCCGACGTGGTGGACGAGCTCTGGCGGCGCAAACAGCTCCAGTACTCCTATCAGCGCGGGCAGATGGAGGAGTACGCGCCCTTCTCGACGGTGACCGAGGACGCGCTCTCGTACGCGCTCGCCTACTACGGCCTCGATCCGGACGAGGGGGTCAGGGGGCGGATCCTCGCCGCCTACGATCACCTCGACACGTTTCCGGACGCCGTCGAGTCGCTCGCCGGACTCCGCGAGGCGGGCTACGGCTGCTGGGTGCTCTCGAACGGCGACCCGGGTATGTTGGAGAGGCTCTCGGAGAACGCGGGGCTCTCACCGCACCTCGACGGGCTGGTGAGCGCCGACGAGGTCCGGACGTTCAAGCCGGCTCCCCCGGTCTACGAGAACGCGGCCGACCGGCTGGACCGCGAGATCGGCGACTGCCGACTGGTGTCTTCGAACGCCTGGGACGTGGCGGGAGCGGCGCACGCCGGGATGGCGACCGCGTGGGTGAACCGGAGCGGCGAGCCAGCCGAACGCGTCGGTGGCGACGCCGATCTCGAGGTCGACTCGCTCGCCGCGCTCGTCGAGCGTCTCGGCTGAGTGAGTCGTGCCGATGCACGCTCTACGAGTACACTCGGTGTGACCGCACTCCTCGATACCGATCGCGACTCGCACCGAGGGCGGACCTCCGTCTCTGATGTCCAGTATCTACCGGACAGGAGGGTGCTCACTCGCTGCCGGCACCGTTCCGACTTCGTACGTCGAAAAAGTGGTCGGCAGGTTTGGAGCGTTCACCGGCCGCGCCCGCGACGGCGCCCGCCTGTTCGATCGAACCCGACTGCCTGACCGTCGCGGGTCGGATCGGCCGCACCGATCAGTTCGTCGCCGATCTCGATCACCTGGACGTTCCCGTGGGTTTCCACGTTGCCCCAGACCAATCCCCACTCGGCCGTCTGCGCGCGGACGTCGTCGGGGACGCCCGCCTCGTAGTGGACGGGCCGGAGGTGGTTCGTGAAGACGCTCGGTTCCACGATCGCGTCGAGCGGATCGCGCCCGTAGACAACCGAGTGGAGGATCGCGTGCGCGGTCGCCGTGATGATTCGAATGCCTCCCGGCGAGCCCGCGGTGAGGATCGGCCGTCCGTCCGCCAGAACCATCGAGGGACTCATGCTGCTGAGAGGACGCTTTCGAGGTTCGACCCTGTTCGGCCCTACCGGGGTGGCGCTGAAGTCGGTTAGCTGGTTGTTGATCAGGAAGCCCCGGCCGGGGACCATCTTGCCAGATCCCATGAACTGCTCGATCGTCGACGTGTACGAGACGGCGTTGCCCCATCTATCGACGACCGAGAAGTGGGTCGTAGCGCCCGATAGCTCGGCCGAGGCTGGAGCGTCCATCGGTTGGAAGTCCCACGGATTCCCCGGCTGTGAACTCGTCGCCCAGCCCGGGAGGTCGTAGACGGTCGATCCTATCTCGATCAGATCCGCACGTTCGGTGAGGTACGCCTCCGAGAGCAGCCCTTCGAGGGGGACGTCTACGAACTCGGGATCGCCGAAGTACGCATTCCGGTCGGCCCACGCCACCGACTGAGCCTCGGCGAGGATGTGATACTTCTCCGGCGAACGAATTCCATACTCCTCGCCTCCCAGCAGTTCGAATAGCTTGAGGATGTAGTAGACGATAGCACCGCCGGAACTCGGAGGTGGCTGAGAGACAAGCTCGTAGCCATACCAGTTCTCGCGGACTGGCTCGTCGAGAGTAACGTCGTAGACGGCCAGATCCTCCTCGTCGACGACTCGCTCGGGCTGCCGGGCGTACTCCCGTATCGTGGCTGCCAGATCCGCGGCGATCGGTCCCTCGTAGAACGCCTCGGCGCCATCCCGCCTGATCAGTTGGAGGGTATCCGCCAGGTCCGGATTGGTCATCGTGTCGCCCGCTTCGAAGAGCGTACCGTCGTCGTCAGTGAACGTTTCGAGCGCCGCTTCGTTGAACTTGCCCGTGTGCGCGGCTATCTGGGAAGCGAGGAACGCGTCGACGGTGAAGCCCCTCCGTGCGAGCTTGATCGCGGGTTCGATCAGCCGCTGACGCGGCCTACTGCCGGACAGTTCGCGCGCCGTCTCGAGCCCCCGGACGGTACCGGGAACGCCCATGGCCTCGCCTAACTGGATCCGTTGAATGAACGGAATGACGCTACCGTCCTCGTCGAGGAACTGGACCGCCTCGGCGTTCCGGGACGCCCGTTCGCGGCTGTTGACGATGTCGACCGTACCGGTCTCGGCATCGTATATCACCATGAACCCCCCTCCACCGATACCGGAGCCGTGGGGCTGAGTGACGGTCAGTACGTACTGGAGCGCGATCGCGGCGTCGACGGCGTTTCCCCCCTCGCGGAGGATCGTCGCGGCAACCGCCGACGCGATCGGATCCACCGACGAAACCATTCCATCGGCGGCCCGAACCTCTCGGCCGCACGTGAACTGTGGTTTCTCGCAACTGAAGCCCGGGACGTCCGTTACGGCTTGATAGTCCGCGGCGACGGACGACGGGACGATACCGAACCCGGTAGCTGCCCCCGTCAGCGCGAGAAACGCTCGACGGTTCAGTCCTGATCGATAGCTTCTTTCCGAACTTTTCTTATCTTCATTTCGAACCATGTTTGTATTGTGTTGATTTCGAACGCTGATCCACTTTCTTACCTATTTACTATACGATTATCTAGACTATTGTTCGATTTTGATTTTCTATCTTTATCACAATCCTGTAGGATTTCGTCACATCGTGCCCGGCAATAAGTGTTGACTATACTATCATATCGGTTTAGTAATAAATACGGCAAATCGCTCACCTGCCGAGATACGACGCACGGATCGTCGATCAGCTGTACGCTCGTCCCGATACGTCGTATCTCGGTGAAGCCGGTCGCTGGGAACCTCCGATGGACCGTTAAGATGACCGCGAACTTGGTGCACAGCGTTTCGGTCCGGAATCGAGGTGATCAGTGATGGTGCCAAATCACGCTACGACGTATCGAATTGAGCACAGCTACATCGGCGATCGAACCACGTTCAGTACGGTATTCGATTCGATCACCTATCGAAATAGCAGGTCGGGACCTTCGGCGGGGAACCTCGGTTCCGCCGAATGAACTCTGTCGTCTCGGGTGATGATCTCTGATAATGACGGTTGTAACTGGTTACCGGTGATCGTCTGTACGGGTCGGCGATCACCGGCAAGTGACGAAACCGTCTTTATGATAGGGACGGCCCTCTCCGCTCTTCGCTTCGGAGTCGCCCCAGGACGGACGACGAACTCCGGGGTCGGCTATCGATAGGTGATAGCGGACACGACCTGTGCCAACCCCCTGCCAGTTTCACTCGCCGGTAATACAGGTGGACTTTTGTCGCCGGCTGTCTTGGGACCGCACAGTCATGACCTTCGTCACCAAGCTCACCCTCGAAAGCGGGGATCGGGCGGTGCTCGACGAGGTGGTCTCGGAGATCGCCACGCTCGTCGAGCGCAAGGGCGCGCAGATGA
>SKXI01000255.1 GCA_007128515.1 Halococcaceae archaeon
ACCGGATCACGGAGCTAGAGGCCGAGATCGAGCAACGGGACCGGCGCATCCGCCAGCTCGAACGCGAACTCGCCTCGGCACAGGACATCTCGACGGCCGCGAAACAGCTCGCGGGGGCGTTCTCGGGACCGGAACCGATCCAGACGTCGTTCGGGGAGGGCGAGGAACTCGCGGCGCTTCGGGAACGGATCGACGAACTGGAGCGGGCGCTCGAGGCCGAGGGGGAGAGTGCCGGGCCGGACGACGGCGAGAGTCGTGACGGATCGTACGGCGGTACCATCCGGACCCGGTCGCCGGTCCTGACGGCGGCGATCGGGCGGGCGGCCGAACGCTCACCCTGTTCGGAGGAGGACGCCTGGAGGGTGCTCGAGCGCCTCGCCCCCGACGGCGCGACGGTCCACGACCTCGACGGGGAGGTGGGGATCCCGGTCCACCGCCTCTGGTCGCTCTTGGAGGAGCTTTCGACCACGCCGTTCGTCTCCCGGGCGACCGACGGGACGTACACGCTCGACGACGAGAGGCTCTCCCGACGCGAGCGATCCGGCGCGAGCGCGGACTGACCGGGACGTTTTACCCCCTCCGTCCGGTCAACCGATCATGCGACTCTCCGACAGCACGGGCGTCCGGACGATCACGTTCGACCGCCCGGACGTGCTGAACGCCTTCACGACCGATCACGCCGCAGAGCTCGCCGACCACCTCTCCGACCTTCATCCCGACGAACAGAGCGCGGTCGTCCTCACCGGCGAGGGGCGGGCGTTCAGCGCCGGCGGTGACGTCGAGGCGATGGCGGACAGAGAGGAGTCACCCGCGGAGGCGTTCGATCGGATCGCCGAGACGTTCGGACGGCTCGCGGAGGAAGCCCTGTCCTGTCCCGTTCCGATCGTCGCACGGGTGAACGGCGACGCCGTCGGTGCGGGCCTCGCACTCGTCGCGCTCTCGGACTTCGCCTACGCGGCCGACTCCGCACGCTTCTCCGCGGCGTTCGTCCGTGTGGGTCTGGTCCCCGACACCGGCGGGACGTTCCTGCTCCCCAAGCTCGTCGGGCTGCGGACCGCGAAAGAACTCGCGTTCACCGGCCGGTTCTTCGACGCCCGCGAGGCCGCCGAGATGGACCTCGTGAACGAGGCGGTTTCGGAGGGCGAACTCGGCGACCGGGTCGAGGACCTGCTCTCGACCCTCCGAGAACGTCCGACGAGGACGATCGGCCTCGCGAAGCGGGCGATCCACGCGAACCTCGGAAACGGGGTCGAGGAGGCGCTCGACTACGAGAACCACGTCCAGGCGCTCGCCTACGGGACCGACGAACACGGCGAGGGCGTCTCGGCGTTCCTCGAGGGCCGCGATCCGGAGTTCTAGTCCTTCACTATCACTCCGTGTACCGGAGGAATCGCGTGATCGCCCGGTCGAACGCCCGTTTCCGATCGAGTATCGCCTCGTGGCCGACGTCGGGGATGATCGCGAGCCGTCCGTCGTCGATGCTCGCCGCGGTCTTTCGGTACCCACCCTCGGTGAAGAAGGGGTCGTCGCTGCCCCCGATGACGAGCGTCGGAACGTCGATCCGGGTGAGGACGTCCGTCCCGTCGAACGCGAGACAGGCGTCGGTCGAGGTGAGGAAGTCCTCCCGGTCGACCGACGAGAGGGAGGCGAGCGCCCCGTAGAGGTTCACCGCGCCGCGGACGAACGGGCGTTTCAGTCCGCCCGCGACCATGGTTCCGGCCTCGTCACAGATCGGCCGCCACCGCTCGCGTTCGGCGAGGTCGCGCCAGCGTTCGAGGACGGCCCGACCGTGCTCGCCCAGCCGGTAGGCCGAGAGGCCGAGGATCGCTCTCTCTACCCGGGCGGAGGTCGCGGCGAGGTACTGGACGACGAACCCGCCCATCGAGAGTCCCAGCAGATCCACCGGTCCGATCTCGTCGAGCACCCGCTCGTAGCCCTCCGCCATCTCGGCGACCGTCAGGTCCTCGGGGAGACCGGGCGGACGGCTCACCATCGCCACGCGGCGACCCGCCGCGTAGCGTCCACAGAACGTCGCGACGAGGAGGGAGAACCACCGCCGGTCGACGACCCGACAGAGCGGGTCGTTGAGCCCTGGGACGATCAGGAGGGTCCGATCGCCGGATCCGACCGAGACGTAGGGATGGTCGGCCCAGCGTCCCCGTCGGAGCGGGCGTCCGATCGGGCTCACGGTCCGGGGGGAGTTCGGGAGACGGTAGCGAGCGATGCGGGCGGGGAGGGCTCTCGAACCCGGGGAGCCGCCGTTCGGCGACGCGACAGCACTGGTGACATGGGACACGAGACGCGAGGGGGGAGCAAAAGTCGTCCGACTCCGGCGATCGGCTCGGAGGGATCATCGTCGCCACCCGGATCGCAGCCATACACCTCACCGGTGTCGGTCGATTCGCGATCGGGACACGACGAGGTCCTCCGGCGATCCGTATCAGTCGTCGGCGATCCGCTCGTCGGTCGCGACGATCTCGGCCGAGAGCCGTCCCAGGTCGAACCGGGCGGACCCGAGTGCCCGTACGGCGAGCGTCGTCGCCGTCGAGACGACCGCTGCGCCGACGAACGCGTGGAGGAACGACGGCTCCGGGAGGAGCCCCGCGGGGACGACGAGCGCCAGGACCGGCGAGAGCGTCGGCATGAACGCGACGCCGACCGCGAGGCCGGCCAGGGCGGCGACGAGGACGCCCCGGCCGCCGATCCGACCAGTGTAGAGCCCGGCGAGCAGCGGGACGGCCGTCGCGACGGCGAAGAGGTCGGCGGTGAGGAACAGTTCGAGGACGCTGTAGGACTGCGCCCCGATGAGGGTCGCGCCGAGCGCGACCACGACCGTCGCGAGCCGACCGACGGTTCGCAGGGATCGGTCGCTCAGTCCGACCGCCCGGGGGAGGTCGGCGGCCACGACGCTCGCGATGGCGTTGAACAGTGTGTCGACCGAACTCGTCACGAGCACGAGCGCGAGCACCACGAAGACGACCAGCAGCCAGTCGGGCAGGACCTCGAGGGCGAGCGCGAACAGCGCGACGCTCGCGTCGCCCGGTTCCGATACCAGACCGTGTCCCGCCGCGAGCACGCCGAAGAGCCCCGCCACCAGCACGACCGGAACCGTGAGGACGCCGGCGAGGGCGTACGACCGTCTGACGGTTCGCACGTCCTGGGCGGCGTAGACGCGCTGCCACCACGCCTGGTTCAGGAGTTCGGCGCCGACGATCGCGATCACGACGTAGACCCCGAAGAGCACTCCCGGGAGAAAGCCCGGATCGAGCAGCGAGGGGTCGGTCGCGACGACGGTCGCCCCGGCCTCCGAGGGGCCGCCGAGCGCGAGCAGCGTCGCGACGAAGACGAGCCCCAGCGCCGGGAGGATGACGATCAACTGGACGGTGTCGGTGACGATGCTCGCTTTCAGTCCACCGTAGGCGGTGTAGAGGAGGACGAACCCGCCGACGAGCGCCGCGGTCTGCCAGGGCGGGATTCCCGCGACCAGCGAGAGGACGCCGACGATCCCGGTCATGTTCGCCGCGAGCGCCATGAACATGTAGAGGACGCTCACGACGAGGACGTAGACGTACATCACCCGGCCGTAGCGCACCAGCGCGTACTCCGTGATCGTCCGTCCCTCCGGGACGAGCCGCCTGATCCGCGGCCCGAGGAAGACGTAGACGAGCGCGGCGCTCGCACTGCCGACCGCGTAGCCGGCCACGGCGGAGAGCCCGCCGAACGCCGCGCCCGCCTCGGCCGGGCTGAAGAGGATCCACGCCCCCATGCTCGAGGCGAGCACGGTCGCCGCGGTCACCCCGGTCCCGGTCGTCCCGCGCGCGGTCGTGTAGTCGTCGACCGACCCGATCCGCCCCCTCGAGTACCCGATTCCGATCGCCGCGAGACAGGCGAGCGTCACTACCGTCACCGTCAGCACGATTCCGCCGCTCACCATCGCGTCCCGTTCTCCATGACTCACGGAACGGTACCTCGGGTATAATAGTTGGTTATACCACCCGATGGTCACAGTGGGTTATTTGTCCCGACGGACGGAGAGAGAGCCATGACCCTCCGGCTCCCCGACGAGATCGTCGTCGATCGCTTTCTCCCCACGTTCCGGGCGCTACTCGCCGCCGACCTCGCGGAGCGAGGACTCACCCAGCGCGAGATCGCCGCCCGCCTCGGCCTCACGCAGGCGGCGGTGAGCAAACAGCTCGCCGGCGACGTCGCGATCGAACCGCGGTTCGCGGAGGACGAGCGGGTCCGGCGGACGGTGGGGGAGGTCGGCTCCGGGCTCGCCGCCGGCAGCCTCGATCCCTACGAGGCGCTCTCCACCGTCCTCGCGCTGATCGAGGAACTCGAGAACCGGGGGCCGATCTGCGCGGTCCACGAGGAGGAGATGCCCGAACTCGAGGGGCTCGGCTGTGACCTCTGCGTTCGCGGTCCGGACGCCGACCGCCTCGGCGAACGGTCGGTGCTCGCCTCCGTGCGGACGGCGTCCAGACGGCTCGAAGCCAGCCCGGCGTTCGCTGCCCACATCCCGAAGGTCGGAACGAACGTCGGGATGGCGCTTCAGGGCGCGACCGGGGAGGTCGAGGTGGCGGCGATCCCCGGCCGGATCTTCGAGATGCGCGGCCGGGTCAGGGTCCCGGCCGAGCCCGAGTTCGGCGGCTCCGAGCACGTCGCGACGACGATCCTCGCCGCGCACGCGGTCGATCCCGAGGTACGGGGCGCTCTGAACCTCGCGACGGACGAGGCGCTGCTCGCGGCGGCCGAGCGGATGGACCTCACCGTCCTCGAGTTCGACGCCGACTACGACGACCGCGGGCGACGACTCCGGGAGCGGTTCGAAGAACACGGGGTCCCCGAGGTCGCCTTCCA
>SKXI01000476.1 GCA_007128515.1 Halococcaceae archaeon
ACCGGCCAGTCGGCGACCCGGCCGAGGCTCTCGCTGGTTCGATCGCTCACGTCCGCCTTCGCGCCGGTCACGCCCAGACGTGCCTGCACGTAGAGGTAGCCCGAGACCTGCTCGCGGATCCGTTTCAGGCGCTCGCCCCTCGTCGTCGGCGCGACGATGAACACCAGGTCGAGGCCGTGTTCGTCACACGCCTCGCGCAACGGGTCGGCCTCCTCAGCAGGGAGATCGGGGACGACGAACCCCTCTATTCCTACTTCGGCCGAGCGCTCGACGAACGGCGTCGGACCTTCCCGTTCGCCGTACTGGTAGATCAGGTTGTAGTAGGTCATACAGACGAGCGGGGCCGATACGTCGAGCTCCGTGACGAACTCGAAGAAACGCTCGGGGGTCATCCCGGCGTCGAGCGCCCGCGTCACCGCACCCTGGATCGTCGGACCCTCGGCGATCGGCTCCGAGAAGGGCAGGCCGAGTTCGATCACGTCCGCGCCGCCGCGGTCGAGCGCCTCGACGTAGCGAAGCGAGGAGTCGTAGTCGGGGTCGCCCGCCGCGAGGTAGGGAACGAACGCCGGGCCCTCGTCGAACGCCGCCGCGAGCGCCGCACTGTTCGCGCGTCCGGTCATCGGCCGATCCCCTCGAAGACGTCCATCGCGGGTGCGCCCTCGATCTCCCGCTCGCTGGTCTCCTCGATCACCGACTCGAGGTCCTTGTCGCCGCGCCCGGAGACGTTCACGATCACGACCTCGCCGAGGTCGGCGTGGTTCTCGTGGAGGTAGCCGAAGGCGTGAGCAGTCTCCAGCGCCGGGATGATCCCCTCCTCCTGGGAGAGCCGGTGGAACGCCTCCAGCGCGCTGACGTCGTCGACCGTCACCGGTTTCACCCGCCCCGTGTCGACGAGGTGGGCGAGTTCGGGGCCGACGCCGGCGTAATCCAGCCCCGAGGAGACGCTGTGGGACTCCATGATCTGACCGTCGCGGTCCTGGAGGATCCGCGTGCGTGCGCCGTGGAGCACGCCCTCGGTGCCGGTCGAGAGCGACGCCGAGTTCGGCGCGACGCCGCGTTCCTCGTCCACCGAGAGCGAGGAGCCACCGGCCTCGACGGCGTAGAGATCCACGCCACCGTCCGGAACGAAGTGGTGGAACGTCCCCATCGTGTTCGAGCCGCCGCCCGCGCAGGCGAGCACGCTGTCCGGAAGCCGTCCTTCCTTCCGCTGGATCTGTTCGCGCGCCTCCTCGCTGATGATCGCCTGGAAGTCCCGGACCATCCGCGGGAACGGGTGCGGGCCGACGACGCTCCCGATCACGTAGTGCGTCGTCTCGACGCTCGCTGCCCAGTCGCGCATCGTCTCGCTGATCGCCTCCTTCAACGTGCCTCGCCCCGCGGAGACGGGGTTCACCTCGGAGCCGTTGAGCCTCATCCGGAAGACGTTCGGCCGCTGGCGGACGATGTCGCGCTCGCCCATGTAGATCTCACACGGGAAGTCGAGGTGGGCCGCCGCCATCGCCGTCGCGGTGCCGTGCTGGCCCGCGCCCGTCTCCGCGATGATCCGCTCCTTTCCCATGTACTTCGCGAGCAGCACCTGCCCGAGCGCGTTGTTGAGCTTGTGCGCCCCGCCGTGGAGCAGGTCCTCGCGTTTGAGGTAGACGTCACGTCCGTACCGCTCGGAGAGCCGATCCGCGTGCTGCAGCGGCAGCGGTCGTCCACCGAAGTCCGCGATCCGCTCGCGGAACTCGTCCATGAAACCGTCCTCGTTCTCCAAGACGTAGCGCTCGTAGGCGTCGGTCAACTCCTCGATCGCCGGCATCAGCGCCTCCGGGACGAACTGCCCGCCGTACTCGCCGAACTTGGGGTTGCTCTCGGTACCGTAACTCATCGTTCTGCCTCCACGAGCGCCCGCGTGTTCTCTCTCACGTCGCCGTCCATGATCGCCGTTCCGACGAGCAGCGCGTCCGCGCCCGCCTCGCGCATTCTCCGTACGTCCTCTCTGTACCGGATCCCGCTCTCGGCGACGAGCGTCACCTCCTCGGGAGCCTCTCGCGCGACCCGCTCGAACGTCGAGAGGTCGACCTCCAGCCGGGCGAGGTCGCGGTTGTTCACGCCGACGATCCCCGCTCCGGCATCCAGCGCCTCCTCGAGTTCCGGGACCGAGTGTACCTCGACGAGCGGCTGGAAGCCGCGGGCCTCGGCCGCGCGGACGAGGCCGGGAAGGTCGTCGACGAACCTGGCGATCAAGAGGAGGAGATCGGACTCGACGGCGTCGAGCTGATCCTCGGAGAGCACGAAGTCCTTTCTCAGGACGGGCACCTCCACGGCCTCGCGGATCCGTTTCAAACTATCCGTCGATCCGCCGAAGTGGTCCGGTTCGGTGAGCACCGAGAGCGCGGTCGCCCCCCCGGAAACCATCTCGCGGGCGAGGTCGACCGGGTCGTCTCTCCTCTCTCCTTCGGTCGTCGGGCTCGTCGGCTTCACCTCGGCGATCACCGGCACGCGGCCGTCGGCCTCAGCCTCGGCGAGTGCCTCCTCGAACGATCGGGCCTCGACCGAGATCGGCCCTCGGTCGGGCGCCTCGCGCTCGCGCGCCGCGTCGAGGATCGACTGAACGGCCGGCGCGAGCCCCTGGTTGGCGTTCATCGTTGTACATCGTTGGACTAGTTTGTACATAAGACTTCCGTCGTCGCCACGTTCAAGCGGCGCACGCCCGTTCGCTCGTGCATGGACGGAACCACGGGCGTCTTCGCCCGGGAGTTCGACGCGCTCGGTCGGTTGGTGCAGGTCGGCGTCGCCTCCGGGAGCGTCATCAGCGTCTCCTTCCCGATAGAGCCGGAGGTCGACGAGGGGGAGGCCGCGGTACTGGATCGGATCGGCGCGTATCTCGAGGGCGAGGAGACCGACCTCTCGGACGTCGCGGTCGCGCTCACGGTCCCGACCGACCAGCGCGCAGTGTTGGAGACGGTCAGGGCGATCCCGTACGGCCAGGCGGTGGGGGTCGATCAGGTCGCACGGATGACGGCCGGGCTCGAGGACGACGAGGAGGGCCTCGCGAGCGTCGAGCGTGCGCTCTCTGCGAACCCGGTACCGATCCTGATCCCGGACCACCGCGTCGTCGACGGTCCGAGTGGCGCGCCCCGCGAGGTGGTCTCGACGCTGCAGTCGCGTGAGGGACTGGTGTGACCCGTGATGAGTGATCCACACTCGCGGAGCTCCTCGACGCGATCCCGAAGCGCCCGGAGCCGGAGGAGGTCGACTGAGACGAGCGCTACGGCGAACAGTTCGAGAGCCGATAGCCGACCACCCGAATCATACCGAATTCGATCCTGCGAGAGGGCCGTAAAAACCCCGTGATCGTTTCCGCGTTCGACCACCAGGCGCTCCGATCGGTCCGACTGGTCGGTGGGATACAGTGGTTTCCGACGCACACCTCGCCTCACTACGCCTCTTCGAGACGCCAACCTGGTAACCGGTGTCGATTCACGGATCGAAAAGAGAGCCTATAACGACCAGGGTTGCTCCCATATCCTGGTTTCCGGGAGGTCGTTGGTGGTCGGGTCAATCGGTCTGATCCTCGTCGCTGTCGTCGGTGTCGTCTCACTAGGGACGTTCATTACGAGCGACGAGACGGCGTCGATTCAGGCCACAGTCGTCGACGAGCCCTCGGAGAACGCGACGGTGTACGACGCGAGCGATCCCTCGATCGCGGCCTCAGAAACGTTGCGGACGACCATCGGCGAGGCCACACGCCGGGGATCTACGACCACGTCTCTCTCGGACGAGCAGATAGACGAACTCGATCGGGCTCTCGAATCGCTGGAACACCATTCAGGAACTACCGTCGACGAACGTGGGTATTACTTCGAGCAGGACGATCGAGTAGTGAGGGTGACTACGGTTGAACTCCTGTCCGAATAGACGCTTTTCGATATCTAATTCCAATATACGTATCACGTACTCGATCAGTTCTATCTCCGGCCTTTCTGGACGACGAACTCCAGCGCGTTCACCACGAAGTGGGGACGATCACGAGAATAAGCCTCCGAGACGCCGCGCGAGGACGAACCTCAGCAGGTCGGTGACGATGATCCCCACGTCACCCTGCGCGGCGTGACCCAGCGCGAACGGGACCGACGAGATGAGAGCGAGCAGCCAGGGGTCGACGCCGAAGCCGACTGAACCGCGCCGATCAGCGCCGTGTAGAGCACCACCTGTCTTCGGAACGGGAACTGCCGGGCTCTCGGGACACACACTTATATCTGAACAAATCATACTCTCACGTATGACGATAGAGATCGAGGCGACCGTCGGTCAGCGCGGTCAGGTCGTCATTCCGAAACCGATCCGGGACGCGTACGATCTGCGACCGGGTGCGACGGTGCGTTTCTCGGTCGAAGGTGACCGGATCGTCATCCGGGGGAACGAGGGGGCGCTCGACGAGTTCCTCGAGGCGATCCCGAAGCGCCCGGAGCCGGAGGAGGTCGACTGGGACGAACGGTACGGCGAACAGTTCGAGAGGCGATAGATGTACTATCTCGACGCGAACGCGTTCGTCTACCCGGCGCTCTACGATGGAGAGAAGGCCGCCGGGGCGACGGAGCTCCTTCGAGCGATCGTCGCCGGGGACGAACGGGGCGCGACGGCGACGCTCACGATCGACGAGGTCGTGTGGGTACTCTCGCGCGAGTCCGACCGTTCGGTTGCGATCGAACAGGGGCGTCGGATCCTCGAGATGCCGAACCTGTCGATCCTCGACGTCGAGGCCGAACAGGCCCTCGGTATGCTCTCGGTGCTCGAACGACACGAGACGCTGGCTCCGAGGGACGCGATCCACCTCGCGGTGATGGACTCGCACGGACT
>SKXI01000117.1 GCA_007128515.1 Halococcaceae archaeon
CAGGAGTGCGACCGCCGCGACCGGCCGCCCACCGACACCGACGAGGTAGACGCCGTAACCGAGGCCGGCGGTCGCGAGCCCGACCGCGGCGCTCGCGCCCGCGTGGAGGAGTTCCGTTCGGGCGGTCCCCGCCTCGCGGCCGAGCTGTTCGCCGAGTTCGATCGCGTTCTGGCCGACGTCCCACGCGAGGACGCCCGCGACGACACCCCCGAGCACGAGGAGGGTGGGTGCGCCCTCGACGCCGGCGACCAGTACCCCGGCGACGATGAGGGTACTCCCGAGGGTGAGGAGTCCTCGACGGGCGAAGAGGAGACCGTTCAGCAGCGAGACGAAGCCGAGCGCGCCGAGGAGCACCCCGGCGCCGAGGACGCTCGCACCGGGGGCGAGCGCGAGCGCACCCGCACAGAGCGCCAGCGCGCTCCCGACGCGAGAGGGCGAGCGGTCGACTTCGATCCCGGTACCGCGTTCGACGCTCATCGGAGCCACCCCGTCCGGGCGCGTTCGAGCGGCAGGTCGATCCCCTCGTCCCACGGCCAGTCGACGACTCTGACACCCGCCTCGCGGAGCGCCGTGAGTCTGAGCGCGCGCTCGATCCGGACGAGACGTTCGCCGGTCGAGGTGTCCGTGGTGGGATCCGGGCTCACGACCGTCACCGGGTGGCCGGTCGCCTCGAACGAGCGGAGCAGGTCGACGATCCGGTCGTCGAGCAGCGGGCTACAGACGAGCAGCTGGGTGTCGCCCGTCAGCCGCCTACGGAACCGTCTGCGCCACCGCCAGCTCAGAAAGCGCTCGTCCGGCGGGACCGGGTCGAACGAGGGGTGTGTCGCGAGGAGTTCCGCGGCGTGGACTCGCTGGTCGCGATGGACGCTCGGCGCGAGCCAGCAGGGGTCGGGGTGGAGCGAGCCGAGACCGACCCGATTGCCGTCGTCGAGCAGCCGGACCAACATCGAGCCGGCCGCGTCGACCGACCGCTCGACCGCGCTCTCCCCGTCGGGATCGGGCGCGCGAAACGAGACCTCCCGCGCGTCGACGACCACGACGACGCTCGCCGCGCGCTCCTCCCTGAACTCGAGCGTCGAGAGCTCGCCCGTCCGGGCCTTTCTGTTCCAGTCGATGCGCGAGAGCGCGTCGCCCGGCCGGTACTCCCGGGTCGCGGCGAACTCGACACCCTCGCCGCGACGGTCCGTCCCGACCTGCCCCGCGAACCGGGTCGCCTGCGCCCGAAGTGGCACCGGCGAGACGGTCGGCTGAAGCGGGGGTGTGCAGACGAGCGTCGTCTCGGCGACGAGCACGCACTCCAGTTCCACGCTCCCCGAGAGCGAGCGGAGCAGCGCCGTCGCCGGCGGGAACGAGTGGACGCCGCGTTCGGCGACGAGCGTGTACTCGACCGTCGTCGACTCGCCGGGGCCGAGCGTCGCCGCGATCCGTGGCGACCCCTCCGTGACCACGAGCCTCTCGGGTACGCCGTCGACGAACCGGAGGTCGAAGAGGGTGCGATCGGCCTCGTTCCGTACGCGCGTCTCGACGGTCACCTCCTCGTCCCGGTCCGGTCGATCGGTGCTCACCCGGCGTTCGATCGAGAGCTCCACCGGTGGCTCGGTTCCGGAGGCGGCGTAGGCGGCGTAGCCGACGCCCACCGCACCCGCGAGGACGACCGTGGGGGAGCCGACCAGCACGCCGAGGCCGATCCCCGCGAGCGCGAGCGCGCCGACACCGTTCCACCGATCGGTCAGCCTCCGGGCGGCGACCCCGTTCTCGTTCGTGTCGAGCGCGCGGCGGACCGACGGGCGACGCTCCGGTTCGGAGCCGACCGGAACGGGGTCGGCCGCCCCGTCCGTCACCTCGGCGAGCGCGTCGACGGTCCGCCTGAGCGCCCGGTTCGTTCGTGACTCGCCGACCAGTCGGCGGACGAGCGCCAGTGGACGGCTCGGCGGTGACCGTCCTGCCGCGTACGCCGCGACCGTCTCGTCATCCGTCCAGTCTCCCTCCTCGAGTGCTTCCCTCGCGTCCGCCCGTCCCCGATAGGAAGAGAGCGCGCCGACGAGCGCCTCATCGATCCGCATCCGGAGCTCGGTTCGCTGCTGGTACGAAACCCGGCGTCGGTCGCGGAGCAGACGGATCGTCCGGTCCGTCTCCTCGCCGGGGCGCTCGCTCGGCATCGGACGTTCCGGATCGGGGGTTCGGCCCATCCGCACCTCCGACCCCCGGCGGTCGCGGATCCGGCCGATCGCGAGCACGAGTGCGAGCACGCCGACGAGCGCCAGCGTCGCCTCGCCGACCGCGAGACCGACGAGCCCCGGGAACGCCCAGGTCGTCGCCCCGAGCGCGAACGCCGCGATCCCCGAGACGATCCAGAGACGGCGGGCGTTCACGTCTCGCCCCCGTAGCGCGCCTCGATCCGGCGCAGCGTCTCGACCGCCCGGCGCTCGCGGTCGTCGGTGACCGCGCGCCCGCCGTAGCGGACCTCCTCAAACAGCGCCGTGAGCGCGGCGGCGTCCTCCCGCCCGATCCCGGCCTCGACGGCGGCCGCCTCGAACTCGCCCGGGGTGGTCGTCTCCGGGTTCGGTACCTCGAGCGGGTCGACCATCTCCCGCCAGGCACGGTAGACCTCGTTGTCGAACGTCTCTCGCTCCTCGATCCGGTCGGCGGCCCGGCCCGCCGCACCGCCGATCGCGGCCGCCTCGGCGCTCCGACGGTCGTGACCTCCCTCGACGAGCTCCTCTCCGCTCTCCTCGTCACGGCGACCGAAGAGGGCGACTGCGGTGGCGGCGATGGCGATGGCGAGCAGCGCGACGAGCAGGATCGTCGGGGTCGAGACCGGCGGCGCCGTGCCGTCGTCCTCCCCGGCGGCGCCCTCCTGGACCTCCGGGGGTTCCTCGGGCGCTCCCGGCGGTGCCTCCGGGAGTTCGGGGACGTCGAAGAACAGGAGGAGCAGGGTGGCCAACGCGACGACGACGAGCAGCGCGAGCAGCATCCAGAGCGCCTGTCGCCAGTCCCGGTAGAGGTAGTAGAGCAGGGCGAGCGCCGCGATCACCCCGAGGACCAACAGGACCTCGGTGAGGTACGGGACGTCCACCTCGGGGTCGTCGCCCGGCTCCTCGTAGCCCTGTGGTGGAGCGAACACCCCGCTCTCGTTGTCGCCGCCGGGGACGCCCTCGTGGGTCGCGACGGTGTCGGTGAGCGTGGCCGCCGCGAGACCGACCGCGAGCACGCAGCAGAGCGCGAGGACCACCGACGTCGCCGTACGTCTCTCCACGACCGGGGTTTCGTGTCTGCTCTCTTAGCGGTTGGGGTGTCGGTCCGGGCGGACGGGACGCGACGGCCGGCAGTATATGTCGCTCGCGGACCATCCGATGGGGTATGGCGCACGCCTCGGAGGCCGTCCGCGTGCCCGCCCGGGTTCGCGAGGAGTGGCACCACGTCGAGACGGTCGAAGAGACCGTCGTCCGCCTCCTCGGCGTACGCGTCGAGGCGCGGACGGAGCTCTACGAGGACCGCTCGCTGCGCGAGCGGGTGCGGGAAGCGACGGGGATCGACCGCCTCTGGCGATTCTACGTCGCGACCCGGGTCTCCTTTCCAGACCACGACCCGGGCGAGAGCGGCCTGCTCACCCGGCTGGTCGTCTCGCAGGTCGACGACGCGATCCGCGAGACGATGACCGACCACGGCTTCGAGGATGTAACCCGTCGGTCGAAGCGATCGACGGACCTCGGTGAGCGCGAGGCGACGCTGCTCACCTACGGCGCGGTGGTCCCGGTCGAGCGCCGACGGGTACCGATGGAGGGGCTCGTCGCGGTCTGGGGGGACGACGGCTATCACGTCGCCGGCGGCGGCTACCCCGCGACCTCGCTCGCGGACGCGCTCTCGGTGGATGGAGACGGCCTCGACGATGCGGGGGGAAGCTACCCGGAGGAACTGCGGTCGCTGCTGGTGGAGGCGGCTACGCCCGGCGAGCGATCGTGAGGTAGCCGGTGTGGCCGACCGGCGCGGTGCTCGGTCGGGTACCCCGAGCATCGACGTCGAGTTCGCGCTGGATCGTCTCGACCGTTCTGACCGCAGAGAGCGTCTCGCGGGCGGCCTCGACGACCTCCCTCGTGCTCTCGACGAACGGCGAGTAGACGGCGAGAAACCCCCCGGGGACGAGCAGCGAGTCGGCGTGGGCGACGATTCGAGGAGCGTCGCCGGTGTCGAGCGTGAGCACGTCGAACCCGGAGAGCGCTTCGACCGCCTCCAGATCGTCCAGCAGGTCGCCCGAGCGGACCTCGACCCGGTCGGCGACGCCGGCGAGCGCGACGTTCTCCCTCGCTACCTCGGCGAACTCCGGGTCCCGCTCGTAGCTGGTGACCTCGGCACCGAGCCGACCCATGTAGCTCGCGAGGACGCCGGTACCGGTACCGCAGTCGAGGACACGGTCGCCCGCGGCGACGCCGGTCTCGCCGATCACGAGGCCGATATCGCGAGGCAGCATCGGCGCGCCGGTGCGTTCGAAGTGGTGAAAGAGGTCGGGGCCGCGGAGCCGACGGACGGTAAAGCGCTCGCCGAGGTGTGTCTCGAGGACGTCACCGGAGGAGACGTCGTCTGGCACCGTCAGAACGCCGAGGTCGGTCTGGAGCTCCTCGCCCGGGCGGCGGAGGTACTCGCGGTCGTCGTGGACGAGGACGACGGCCGTCACTCGAGGTGCGCGATGGCAGCAGCGAGGTCGCCGTCGGTCGCTTCGAGCGCCTCCCGGGCCTCGTCCTCGCCGACGCCGGCACGCGTCGCGACGATCTCGATATCGGCGTCGGGGATCTCTGCCTCGGCGGGTTCGGCCGCCTCGACCGC
>SKXI01000186.1 GCA_007128515.1 Halococcaceae archaeon
ACCGAGATCGCTCGCCAGCAAGGCGAGCTGTGGAGCGAGGGAGGCCGGAACTGGGCGGAGCTCGCCGCTTCCCTCCTGACCCCTGTCTGGAGTGCGTGCCTCGACTGCGCCCGGGTTACCAGGGGATGCCGGGTATTGGACATCGGCTGTGGCTCGGGTGAGGCTCTCACCCTGGCTCGACTTCGAGGTGCGGAGGTAGCTGGGATTGATCCGGCCTCCGACCTTCTGGGAATCGCGCAGGAGCGTGTGCCTGACGCGGATCTCCGGCGCGGAGATATGGTCGATCTCCCGTATGAAGACGATGCCTTCGACGCAGCCCTCATCATCAACAGCCTCATGTTTGCAGGCGACCGGGTCAAGGCGATCCGTGAGGCCCGACGGGTGTTAACTCCGGACGGCCGGCTCGGAGTTGCGGTCTGGGGGGAGCCGGACGCCTGTGAGTTCCGCCACGTTATGAAGAGCATGGTGGACGTTTTGCCGGAGCCACCGGCCGGTGACGGCCCCTTCGCGCTTTCAGCACCAGGTGTTTTAAAGAAGGTACTCGAAAGGGCCGAGGTCGAACCAGTCGAGGAGCGAGAAATTCCAACACGGTTCACATGCATGGATGAGGAACACTACCTGCAGTCTGCACTAAGTGGGGGACCAGGACAGACCGTCCTTCGACAAGTGGACGAAAAGACCGTCGTAGATGCGCTGCTGGAGGCGGGCGAGAAGTTCGTCCAAGAGGATGGTGCGTACCATTTCGAGAATGCGTTCCGAGTCATCGCCGCGATCCCCGAGGACAATTGACTCCGTCGGTGAGAGACCGCCGTTCGACCAACCAGCTCTGGTGGTCGTACAGATTGGGGGTTCTATTGATCGAAGCAGAACTGGTCGGCTTCTGTCAGGTGTGCTGTGACTGACTCAGCGTGTCAGAGGCCGAGTTCAGCAGTTGGCCACTGTTGCGTTCACACCGTTATGGATGAATCAGCCGGTCAGTAGCAATGTGTTGTTACCGCCGATTGTAGCGAGAATCCGTCTGCAAGATACGCGCTGTGTATTCATCACCGCATATCTATCAATCTCTGAAGGCCACTGGAGCAAAACGATGGATTGTTCTGTAAATTACTATAGCTGCGGGACGTGACGACGTCGGTCGAGGTGTGTCGGACCGACCGCTTCGTCGGGACGTGAACGGAGCGCTTCGGTTCCTCCCGCATGGGCTACCGTCGCTGGATACCGCTGGGATCGGGGGTCGGCTACCGGTCCGACCGGGACGGACGGAGAGCGGTCCGTATCAGTCGTCGGTCGCCGCCGCCGTCTCGGCCCCCGTCGATTCGAGCGCCTCCGCCGCGGTCTCGCCCTCGAAGATCACCCGTTCGAGGCCGTCGAGGATACCGTTCGGGTCCTCGCGCTGGAAGACGTTCCGGCCGACCGCAAGCCCGGCCGCGCCGGCGCCCGTCGCCGCCTCGACCGTCTCCAGGAACGCCCGGTCGTCGGTCTTCGAGCCGCCGGACATCACGACCTTCGACTTGCCCGCCATCCGGCAGGCGTGGTCCATCGCCTCGGCGCTGCCGGGGTACTTCACCTTCGTGACGTCCGCGCCGAGTTCGAGCCCGAGCCGCGTCGCGTAGGAGATCACGTCGGGTTTCGTGTCGTTTTTGAGCCCCTGTCCCCGCGGGTACGACCACATCACGACGGTCATGTCGTGTTCCCGGGCGGCCTCCTGGACCTCGCGGAACTCCTCGGCCATCTCGACCTCGTGGTTCGAGCCACCGTAGAGGGTGAACCCGACCGCGTCCGCACCCAGCTCCGCGGCGTACTCGACCGAGCAGTTCACCGCCGAGTCGTGTTCGCCCATCCAGAGGTTCGACGTGCCGTTCACCTTGAGGAGGAGGTTCACGTCGTCCTCGTAGGAGGGGTAGTACGCCTCGGCGATCCCCTTCTGGACCGCGACGGCGGTCACCGCGTCGTGGGTCGCGTACTCGAAGACGCGTTCGGGGTCCATCGTCTCGGGCACCGGCTCGAAGTCGACGGGCCCGTGTTCGAGGCCGTGGTCGTAGGCGAGGATGAGTATCTTTCCGTCGCGCACGATCGGTGAGTCTGTCAGTGGAAGCATCTACACACGAATCCGGCGACCACGTATAAGAAGTTACTGACCCGACCTATCCCAGTCCCCGGCTGGCGGGCCGTAGCAGCCCCGAGGCGACCGATCTCGAATATACTGACTATCGAAGTAGTAAATCGAGAGGGGTACGTTTAGGCCAACCCCGGAGAAAGCGCCCGCATGGTCAGACGACTCGAGGGAATCGAGACGGTCGGCGTCGTCGGCGCGGGCACGATGGGAAACGGCATCGCACAGGTCGCCGCCACGGCCGGCTACGACGTGGTGATGCGCGACATCGAGACCGAGTTCGTCGAACGGGGGATGGAGTCGATCGAGTCGAGCCTCTCGCGGCTCGTCGATCGGGAGCGATTGGACGGGCGAGAGGCGGACGAGGTCCTCGACAGGATCGAGGGGACGACCGACCTCGCGGCGCTTTCGTCCTGTGACCTGATCGCCGAGGCCGTCGTCGAACGGATGGACGTCAAGCGGGAGGTGTTCGCCGATCTGGACGGGATAGCCGGCGACGAGGTGCTGCTCGCGACGAACACGAGCACGCTCTCGATCACCTCCATCGCGAGCGCGACCGAGCGCCCCGAGAGCGTCGTCGGACTGCACTTCATGAACCCGGTGCCGATCATGGAGGGCGTGGAGGTGGTCGTCGGCGAGCGAACGGGCGAGGAGGCCGTCGACCTGGCACACGGCTTCGCGGAGGCGCTCGGGAAGACGACCTGGGAAGCGGACGACAAGCCCGGCTTCGTCGTCAACCGGATCCTGATGCCGTGGATCAACGAGGGGATCAGGGCCTACGACGAGGGCGTCGCCTCGAAGGAGGACGTCGACGAGGGGATGAAACTCGGGACGAACGTGCCGATGGGTCCGTTGGAGCTCGCCGACCACATCGGCCTCGACGTCTGTCTCGAGGCGACGCGGACGCTCCACGACGAGCTCGGCGACCGGTACACGCCGGCCTATCTCCTGAAACGCAAAGTCGAGGCTGGAGATCTGGGGAAGAAGACGGGCCGCGGGTTCTACGAGTACTAGACCTCTGCCCGACGAACCGACGAGTACTACACCTGTGCCTGGTGAAACGGCTCGCGCGTGATCGTCTCCCTGAGGTCGGAGAGCTCCGCCCGTCCGGCCCCCGAGAGCATCGTCGAGACGATGGCGCTGACCTCCGGCCGGGAGATCTTCACACCCGCACCGGTGACGGCGTCCTCGGGTCGCTCGGTCAGCTCCCTGAGCGTCCCGACGGCGAGGAGGTAGGGGATCGCCCAGGCTGCGAGTCGGTTTCCGTCGGTCTCCGGGACCGACTCGAGGTAGGTCTGGGCGTCGTCGAGGAAGCTCTCGGCGTGGGTCGCCGTCCGCTCGACGACGCTCGCGGAGTCCTCGACGTTCTCCTCGGCGACGACCCGTTCCTGGGCGACGCCGCGCTCGCCCAGCCAGGCCGCCGGCAGGTAGACGTTGTTCTCCTCCCTGTAGTCGTCGTAGACGTCCTTCGAGATGTTCACGAGCTGGAGCAACAGTCCGAAGGACTCCGCGGTGCCGTAGAGGCGCTCTCGCGTCCGCGGGGAGACGCCCTCGGGATCGCGACAGAGCAGGTTCGTGATGAGCTGACCGACGGTACCGGCGGCGTAGTGACAGTACTCCTCTAGCTCCTCTCTGCTCTGGATCCGGAGGCCACCCTCGTCGGCGTAGCGGTCGACGAACAGCGCCATCCCGGTGACGAGTTCGCGAACCGGTGGGGTGATCGCCGCCCGAACGGGTTCGGGTTGGCGTTCGAACGCCCTGAGCACCCGTTCGGCCTCCGCGACGACCCGCCAGTCCTCGTCGCGCTCGTCCTCGGGCGGGAGCCACGGCTCGACCCTCTCGAGGAACGCGTCGATCCGCGTCGGGCTGGTCGGATCGAGCACCTCGTCGTAGGTCCGCAAGAGCGCGGCCTGCTCGTCGGCCGGGATGTGGCCTGCGTCCTCGACGGTGTCTGCGACCCGACAGAGGAGATAGCCGACGCAGATGTACGACGACATCGGGTCGTCGAGGACGTCGATGGTGAGCGCGAACGTTCGTGAGACTCCCTGTACCGCCTCGTGACACCAGTGGAGGTCGTCAGTGGCGGGGGGAGCCGTTCGGTTCCGTGGGGGTCCTTCCATGTCGGTCGTTGCCCGCCCTACGGCACGAGAGTAAAAAAACCCACAGAACTCCGCGTTCGTTGCCGCCCGCCCGCGCACCCGCCGGGGCAAGCCTTAGCCATCTGGATCGCGTCCTCTCCCCTATGAGCAAACTGAAACGTGCGCTCGGGTTCGGGTCGAAGCGACTGCGTGCGTTCACGGTGATCGTCGCGGCCGCACGCGCGTTCGCCGCCGGCAACCGCCTTCGCGCGCTCGCGCTCGGGGTCGTCGCCGTCTTCGCCTGGAAGTACATGCTGGTGGCGCTGGCCGCCGACCTGATCGTCTCGCGCGTGCTCCCGTCCGGCGAGGACGAGGAGAGCCCCGAGGCGAACGGGAAGGGAAAGGTACACGACTGATCGGGCACATCTCCCGGTATGGATTTCGGGCTCTCGGCCGAACAGCGCCAGATCAGGGAGATGGTCGCGGAGTTCGTCGACAGCGAGGTCGTTCCCCGCGCATCGGAGATCGACGCGTCCGACGAGTTTCCCCGTGACCTGATCGACGAGATGGCGCCGCTCGGCCTCCTGGGGATGCCGTTTCCCGAGGAGTACGGCGGCGC
>SKXI01000158.1 GCA_007128515.1 Halococcaceae archaeon
AGGAGTCCGACCGGGAGGTCCGGGTCCACGGCGAGAAGGGCGCGAAGACGCTCGCCGAGCAGCAGGAGTACGTCGTGGGGTCGATCGCCGACATCGGGCCGGTGACCGCGCGAGCGCTCCTGGAGCAGTTCGGGAGCGTCGAGGCCGTGCTCACCGCGAGCGAGGAGGAGCTGATGGAGACCGACGGCGTGGGCGAGGTGACCGCCGAACGGATCAGGGAGGTCGTCGCGAGCGAGTACGGGACCTGATCCTCTCGCCCGCTCACCACGGACAACGGTTTTGTGCGTTCCCGGCGGATAGTCGACGAGATGACGGTCGATCTTCGGGAGTTCGTGGCCGAGGACCTCTGGCTGCTGGTCGCAATCGTGACGTTCGCGCTCACCGCGCTCGTCGGCATGACCGGCCTGGAAGTACTCGCTGGAGCCGTCGCGGTGGTCGGCTGGTTCCTCATCACACCGATCCTGCTGTTCTGGGGCGAGGAGGTCGCGGAGCTGTTGTTCGAGGACGAAGCGCAGCCCCGAGAGCGAACGGCCGAGCCCGCGCCCGAGGAGGACGCCGCGCTCGCCGAACTCAAACGGCGGTACGCGGAGGGAGAGATCGGTGACGAGGAGTTCGAACACCGCCTCGAACGGCTCGTCGAACTCGACACGTTCCCCGCATCGATCCGTGGGGCCGGCGAGGAGGACGCCCGGGAACTGGAGTACGAGTGGTAGTCGACCGGGGGGTCCCTCTCAGAGCTTCCGGAGCGTCTCTGCCGCTCGGTCGGCGGCCGCGAGGAACTCCTCGGCCCGCCGGGGGTCGTCGGCGTTCGCGGCCCGTCGCGAGAGCACCGTGATCGCCTGGCAGAGCGCTGCGCGCGCGTCTCCGAGGTCGCTTCCCCCCTCCGGCACCACCGCTCCGCGCGAGTCGTCCTCCGAGACCGTATCCGGAACCGACACCCGGTCCGGCGCGGTCTCGGGAGCGGCGGCGAGGGCGACCTCCTCCGACTCGGGGCGCTCGCCGGCCGACTCGGCGTCGCCCTCTTCGGCCGCGTCCGTCTCCCGACTCACGGCCGCTTCGGCTCGCTCGCGTGCGGACTCGACGTCGATCTCGGCACCCTCCGCGTACGTCGAGCCACGGTCGTTCGCCGCCGCTCGTCCCGCAGCCTCCTCGCCCGCTCCCTCGACCTCGCGTTCGCAGGTCGGACAGAACTCGCTGCCCTCGTAGCGGAAGATCGGCGAGCGACACTCCCCACAGTGGCGGTTGGTCATCGTCGCGCCCCTGAGGAGCAGATCGCTCATCTGCTGGGTCGCCTCGCGCTCGTGCCGGTCGCGTTCGTACTTCTCCCGGAGCTTCTCGCGTTCGGCCTCCTTGTCGAACTCGTCGCTCATAAGTGACGAAAGGAGGGCTCGGCCGAAAAGCGCTGTGGAGGACGACCGGACCGGCGATCGTCGAACCCCCGACGGCAGTCGACGCCGCAATGGGCCCTTTCGACACGCTTAACGGCCTTCCCGGTGGGTTGTTACGTGATATGACGAAAGTGAGCGTGATCGGAGCGGCGGGCACTGTCGGGGCGGCGACGGCGTACAACCTCGCGCTGCGTGACCTCGCGGACGAGCTCGTCCTCGTCGACATCCCGGACATGGAAGAGGAGGTCGTCGGTCAGGCCGCCGACGTCAACCACGGCGCGGCCTACGACGCGAACACGACGGTGCGACAGGGCGACTACTCGGCCACCGAGGGCTCCGACGTCGTCGTCATCACCGCGGGCATCCCGCGCCAGCCCGGTCAGACCCGGATCGACCTCGCGGGCGACAACGCGCCGATCATGGACGACATCGGCTCCTCGGTCGACGAGTACAACGACGACTACGTCTCGATCACGACCTCGAACCCGGTCGACCTGCTCAACCGTCACCTCTACGAGGTTGGCGATCGAGAACGATCGAAGGTGATCGGCTTCGGCGGCCGGCTCGATTCGGCGAGGTTCCGCTACGTGCTCGCCCAGCGCTTCGGAACCCAGGTGAGAAACGTCGAGGCGACGATCCTCGGCGAGCACGGCGACGCGCAGGTGCCGGTCTTCTCGAAAGTGCGCGTCGACGGGCGGGACCCGGAGTTCACCGAGGGCGAGCGCGAGGAGATACTAGCGGAGCTCACCGAGAGCGCGATGGACGTCATCCAGCGCAAGGGCGCGACCGAGTGGGGGCCGGCGACGGGCGTCGCGCACATGGTCGAGGCCGTTCTCAGGGACACCGGCGAGGTGCTGCCCGCCTCCGTCGTTCTGGAGGGCGAGTACGGCCACGAGGACACCGCCTTCGGCGTCCCGGTGAAACTCGGTTCCGGTGGAGTGGCGGAGGTCGTCGAGTGGGACCTCGACGACTACGAGGCAGAGCTGATGGACGAGGCGAGCGAGAAGCTCTCCGAGCAGTACGGGAAGATCGCCTGACACGGGCCGGCGCGATCGGTTCCCGGTGATCACCCGCCCGGGTCGGCGATACGCTGCCGAGGGACTACGACGGTCCGTACGAGCTCGGGAACGGGTCGATCGCCCACCGCTCCCGGTCCTGTCGGCCAACGGTTTTGCGTCACCGCTACCTAGTGGTGGTATGCGTCGTTCGAGCGGAGCGTACGACCGCAACCGGCGGTCCGACGGTCCGAGACGGGGGTCCGGTAGATCGTGACGTCCGAGGAGCCACGGTCGGCGCTCACCGCCGCGGAACGGGACCGAATCGACGCGATCCGGGGGGCCGAGTCGCTCGCGGAGCTCGTCGGGGTGACCGGTGCGGAGACCGAACACGACGCCTACATCGTGGCGAAACGCGAGTGGTACGACCTGCGCGTGAGGGAACTCGCGGCGGAGCCCGAACCCGACCCGGACGGACTCCCGGGGGTCGCGGTCGAGGTCGACGGCCACACCTTCTCGGTTCACGGGATCACCCACGCCGGCACGGACGAGGAGCGGGCATCCGTCCGCGAGCACGTCTCCGCGGCCCTCGACCGGGGCGCGTCGGTCTACTGCGAGCAGGGGATCCGATCGATCTACCTCTCGGACCTCGACCGGGTGTGCGAGATGGACGACTACCGGTGGGCGCTGGCCGAGTGCGAAGAACTCGACGTCGAGTCCCACCTCGAGGGATTTCACGCCGGCCACGACGGACCGCTGGCCGCCTTCGGTCTCGAGGGCGTCTCCGACCGGTTCCGCGAGGCGGCGTTCTCGCTGATCGAGTCGGGCTCGGAGTTCTACGGCGAGGAGGTCACGCGATCGCTCGGCGCCGTCGCCGCCTCGTTCCTCACGGGCCACGAGGAGCGGGCGACCGCCCGGAACTTCGCCTCGTTCGCGAAGAGCCGCCGGGCCGCACGGGACCCCGACCGACTCCGCGAGCTCCAGGTCCACTACGAGCGGACGTTCCTCCCCCAGCCGCTCGAACGGGAGTGGCTGCGCCGACACGACCCCGAACTCGAACTCGTCACCCACGCGCGTAACGAGCGGATGGCCGACTACGCCGTGGCGCACAACGAGCGGGCGACCGAGGTAGTGCTGATCGTGGGGGCGGCACACCAGCCCGGCGTGCGCTACTACCTCGAATGCCACCGCGACGGTCTGCGGGACATCTCCGGGTTCTCCCTTCTCGACTGATCCGGCCACAAGACATACCCCGGTCTCGGCTCCCCCCACGGATAGATGTCCCCGGACGTCGCGAGCGCACCCGACCTCCTCAGACTCCTCTCGCTCCCCCTGTTCGCGTGGGTCGCCTATCGCGATGTCCGGACCCGTCGCGTGCCGTCTACGACCTGGCTCCCGATCGGCGCGCTCGCGGTCGTCCTCCTCTCGTGGGACGCCCTCGCCGCGTGGGAGGTCGGCGGGTTCGTCTGGCGCGTGTTCTCGCTTCGGGTCGCGGTGAGCCTCCTGCTCGTCGTGCCCATGGCCTACGGCTTCTACCGCCTCGGCGCGTTCGGCGGCGCGGACGCGAAGGCGCTGATGGTGCTCGCCCTGCTCTTTCCGACGTTTCCCACCTACGCCGTCTTCGGGACCGTCTTCCCGCTGGAGGTCACCCCGGTGGGCGTGTTCTCGCTCACGATCCTCACGAACGCCGTGCTGGTCGGCGCGGCCTACCCGGTCGTCCTCTTCGTCCGGAACGCGCTCTCCGGACATCGGGGGCCGATCGCGTTCGTCGCCACGCCGGTCCCGTGGGACGAGGTGGAGGGGACTCACGGGCGGATCGTCGAGTCGCGCGAGGGGTTCGATCGTTCCGGTCTCGACCTCGACGCGCTCCGGATGTACCTCCGCTGGCGGGGGACGACGCTCGCGGAGCTGCGCGAGGACGCGCTCGCGTACCGCGACCCGTCCTCGCTCCCGGCGACGCCGAACCCGGTCGGCGACGGCGCGGTCGCGACGGACGGCGGGCACCGGACCGACGACAGGCTCCGCTCCGACGGAGGCTCGGAGGGGGACCCCTGGGGGGCCGAGGCGTTCCTGATCGACGTCGGACCTGCCTACGGGACGACGCCCAGGGCTCTCCGGGAGGGCCTCGACCTGCTCGCCGAACGCGAGGCGGTCTGGGTCTCGCCGGGGATCCCGTTTCTCGTCCCGATCTCTCTCGGACTCCTCGTCTCGCTCGTCTACGGCGACCTGCTGTTCTCGCTGCTCTCGGCGCTCGGCCTGGCGTGATACTGATAGGGATCATCGTAGAAGCTCATAGTTCCTCGAACGGGAATCGAGCGACGTCGATGATCTATGCGCCTGAGAGATCCGGTTGGCTACGATGATCCCTATGACTGCTGACCCCGTGTACCGCTGGGACCGAGGGGAGTGCCGGTCCGACC
>SKXI01000400.1 GCA_007128515.1 Halococcaceae archaeon
ACGCTGGGGTGACCGACGGGTGGCGTGGTTCGAGCGCGAGGCGGTCTCCCACCGGCTCGGCGTGATCGAACGGTAGCGGTACCGAAACCCTTACTCGCCGGCCACGGCACTTCCCGTCATGAACGATGGGTCCGTCTCCCCGGAGGAGGTCCGCCACGTCGCGGCGCTCGCGCGGGTCTCGCTCACGGAGGAGGAAGCAGTGCGGTTCGCCGCCCAGTTCGCGGAGGTCCTCGACGCGTTCGAACGCCTCGACGAGGTTCCGGACACCGAGCGGGAGCCGGAGCTGGTCAACGTCATGCGTGCCGACGAGGTCCGCGAGGGGCTCAGCCACGAGGAAGCGCTTCGGAACGCCCCCGACAGCGAGGACGGCTACTTCCGGGGGCCGCCGGTCTCATGACCGAGCTGAACGCGTTCCTGACTCGCGAGCGGATCGACCCCACCCACGAGGGCCCGCTCTCGGGCCGGACCGTCGCCGTGAAGGACAACATCAGCACGAGGGGGGTGCGGACGACCTGTGGCTCGGCGATGCTCGCGGAGTACGTCCCGCCGTACGACGCGACCGTGGTCGAACGCCTGCGCGAGGCGGGTGCGACGGTCGTCGGCAAGACGAACATGGACGAGTTCGGGATGGGGACCACGACGGAGACCTCCGCGTTCGGCCCGACGCGAAACCCGGTCGACACCGGGCGGGTGCCGGGCGGTTCCTCAGGTGGCTCCGCGGCGGCGGTCGCTGCGGGCGAGGCCGACCTCGCGCTCGGCTCCGATACGGGTGGGTCGATCCGGTGTCCGGCCGCGTTCTGCGGCGTCGTCGGGATCAAGCCGACCTACGGGCTGGTCTCCCGGTACGGCCTCGTCGCCTACGCGAACTCGCTCGAGGGGATCGGGCCGTTCGCACGCACGGTCGAGGAGGCCGCCGAACTGCTCGACGTCATCGCGGGCGTCGACGAGCGGGACGCGACGACGCGGGAACCCGAGACGACCCCGGCCGGGAGCTACGCGGACGCCGCGACCGGCGACGTGGATGGGCTCTCGATCGGCGTCCCGACCGAACTGCTCGAGGGCGCGGACGAGCGCGTCGTCGAGGCGGTCGAGGGGGCGCTCTCGGAGCTGGAAGCGGAGGGTGCGACGGTACGGGAGGTGAGCCTCGACTCGCTCTCCTACGCCGTCGAGGCGTACTACGTGATCGCGATGTCGGAGGCGTCGTCGAACCTCGCGCGGTTCGACGGGGTTCGGTACGGGCCGGCGACGGAATCGGAGGGGAACTGGAACGAGGCGTTCGCGGCAGTGCGAGAGGAGGGCTTCGGCGAGGAGGTCAAACGCCGGATCCTCCTGGGTACCTACGCCCTCTCGGCTGGCTACCACGAGAAGTACTACAGGAAGGCTCAGGACGCCCGCGCGTGGATCGCGGAGGACTTCGACGGGGCACTGAGCGAGGTGGACGTCCTCGCGAGCCCGACGATGCCCGTCCTCCCGCCCGAACTCGGCGAGAGCCTCGACGATCCGCTCCAGATGTACCTCATCGACGCGAACACCGTTCCGGTGAACCTCGCGAACTTGCCAGCCATCTCGGTTCCGGCGGGCGAGTCAGACGGCCTTCCGGTCGGCCTCCAGCTGATCGGGCCGGCCTTCGGTGAGGAGACGATTATCAGGGCCGCGAGCGCACTCGCGTGAGCGGTCTCGAATCAGTATCCTACTGGGGGTGGGGTGGTGGTCCAGGGCTGCACCCGTGAACGAGGAGTGAGACGACGAGCGAGCGGACTTTTTGGTGCAGATTTTTGTGGTGAGTGGTGCCCGCAGCGAGTGAAACGAGCGAGGACACCCGAACCACAAAACGGTGCCTCAGGAGAGCCGCGCGGCCACGTCCGCCTCGGTGATGATGCCGACGGTCTCGCCGGCGTCGGTGACCATCACGGCCTTGTAGTGTTCGAGCAGGTTGTTGATCTCGTCGAGCGTCGCCTCGCGCGAGATGGTCGGAAAGCTCTCGGCCATGTGGTCGACCACCGGTTCGTCCCGAGCGGCGGCGTCGAGACCGACCAGGTCGCCCTGGCTGATGCTCCCGACCGGGACGCCGTTCTGGAGCACCGGGAGCTGTGAGTACGCCTCCTCGTCCATCGTCGCGACGGCGTCGCTGATCGCGTCGTCCGGCGCGACCGCGATCACCTCCTCGTGCATCAGGTCTTCCGCCCTGACGACGTCGCCCTCCGCCTGCTCCAGGGCGTTGACGATCCGTCGGAGCGTCGAGAGTCGCGGGTCCACGTCGCCACCCTCGATCCTGGCGATCAGCGGCTGTGAGACGCCGGCGCGCTCGGCGAGCGTGCTCTGGGTCAGCTCCAGCGTGGTCCGACGCTCGCGGAGGTCCTGCGGGGTCGGGAGCTTCATGGTCGTAATTACTAAAGGTTATACAAAAGCGTTGTGCTCAGAGGGATTATCGTAGCCAACCGGATATATCGGCGGCCAATCGACCGTTCCCGTCCCGTGGTTCCGAACTGGGAGATCTATGACCGTCTGCGGTACTCCCGATCAGTCGTCTTCTTCCAGCTCGATCGCCTCGACGACCGAGAGCGGGACGTCCCTGAGCGCCCCACCGACCTCGCTCTTGGCGATCCGACTCGCGTGCTCTTCGTTCTCCGCGTTGAACACCGTCATCTCGAGGGCGAGGCCGACGAGTGCGGTGTTCGCCGCGATGTACGCCGAGTCGAACGGTTCCCCGCAGGCGGGACAGCCCGTCGCGCCGACGTCCACCTCGACGTACTTCATGTCCTTCTGGTTGAGCCGCTTTCCCGCCTCGCTGACCGCGACGCCGATCGCGTCGTCGACGCTCTTGACGTCCCGCACGAGCCACGCCGCCTCCATCACTACGAGGTAGTTCATACGGATCGTCGTGTGCCGACCGTGGAGTGCGTTCCGGTTCGGTCGCGCGGCCGACGGCTCTCACGTGCCCGGCCGACCCTCGATCGGGGCGCGCACGTGACTCTCACTATCTCCATAACTTACGGCGACGAGCCGCGTCTGGAACCGGGTGGGTATGGCCCGTGCGTCCGGACCACCCCCTCGAGTTGATGTTTCCACAAGTGGAGTTGAATCGCACGACGTGAGCGGGGCGATCGTGGATGATAGATCGGTATCGTTCCGATCAGGACACAAATTTTATATACTACCCCGGTCGTGCCGTTCGGTGAGACCCGATGAACGCCAGGCTGTACCGGACGACCCTGTTCGCACTGTACCAGACGAGCCTCGCCGCCGGCATCGTCATGCTCCCGCTCGCCGTCCAGCTCCGACGCTACGGGGTCACGGTCCCCGTCCACCGGTTGATCGAAACCCTCGAGCGCGCCTACGAGAACGCGGCGTAGTCACGAACGAGTGGGTTTATTGCTCTCGGGACGATATCGAGAGCTAATGCGAACCCCGAACGACCGCTTCACGTTTCCCACCGAGTTGACCTCACAGCCGGGACAGCCCAGCCCGTTCGAACCTGAACTCGGCTCGGTTCCGATGCCCGAGAGCGCCGACGCCGACGCGCTCGAGACGAAGACGGGAACGACCACGGTCGGGCTGAAACTCGACGACGGGCTCGTCCTCGCGACCGACCGCCGGGCGAGTCTGGGTCGGATGGTCTCGAACAAACACGTCGTGAAGATCGAGCAGGTCCACCCCACCGCAGCGCTCACCATCGCGGGCTCGGTCAGCGCGGCCCAGTCGCTCGTGAGCACCCTCGAGGTCGAGACGAGCCTCTACGAGAAACGACGCGGCGAGGACATGAGCATGACGGCGCTCTCGACGCTCACGGGGAACCTGCTCCGAAGCGGCGCGTTCCTCATCGTCCAGCCGGTGCTCGGCGGCGTCGACGCCGAGGGCACACACCTCTTCAGCGTCGGTCCGCTCGGATCGACGCTCGAGGACGACTACACGGTCTCCGGCTCGGGCTCCCAGTTCGCACTCGGCGTCCTCGAACAGGAGTACGACCCCGACCTGAGCATAGAGGAGGCCTCCACCGTCGCCGTCCGCAGCGTGAAGAGCGCCGTCGAGCGCGACACCGCGAGCGGCAACGGCGTCAACGTCGCTCGTATCACCGCCGGCGGCGTCGAGATCGACGAGCACGAGACGTTCGACGACCTGCTGTAGCTACTCCAGCCAGTCCGAGAAACTGTCCTCGACGAGCGTTCGTCTCTGGTTCTCCAGGTACTCGCCCTGCATCCCGGTGATCGCGGTCGCGAGGCTCTCGCCGCTCGCCACACGCGCGCTCACCCGATCGCGTTTCCACTCCGCCGGCGAGCGACCGTCACGCACACGTCGTCGGAGCGGACCGAGATACCTGGCTGCGTCGGCCTCCGTTAGCCCGCGTCTGACCAGCCCCTCTTCCGCGTGGACGAAGAGGTCGGCGTAGAGTTCCTCGGTAGACGTCGTCTCCTCGCCGTCGGCCGTGATCCACCGGAGCGTCGCGCCGAGGCCGTCGCGAACGGCCGCCTCGAAGTTCCCCCGCGCGTCCTCCCAGTCCAGGTCGCCGATCGGGTGGTCCGCGTTCGGAAGGCTCTCCAGGAGCCCCGCGAAGCAGGCGAGGAAGGCGACCGAGTCCCGGACGGTGGGCTGGGCGGCGATCGGTCGGAACTCGATTCGGGCGTTCGCCGCCGACCGGGTCGCGCCGTCGAAGACCGGGCGCACCCACCGCCAGTAGGTGCCATGTTTCCGCCTGAACGTCGCGAACGCGTCGTCGTATCTCCCCGTCTCCTCGACCGGCATCGGGACGACCGCGTCGTCGGTGACGATCCGGTCGACCGCCTCCTCGACCGTCGA
>SKXI01000203.1 GCA_007128515.1 Halococcaceae archaeon
GAGCGCATCTTCAACACGATCACCTGGTGGCCCTTCACCGTCCACCACTCGCCGCTGGCGTGGGACATCGCGGTGATCACCATCTACCTCGTCCTCTCGCTGACCTACGTGACGCTCTCGCTCCGGGACGAGCTCCACGCGCTCCGCGATCGGCTGCCGTACTGGCTGGACCCGATCTACCGGCTCGTGCTGCTCGGCTACTCGCCCAGGGAGTCGGCCAAGGTCGAGCGGATCCTCTGGTGGCTCGCGGTCGCCATCCTCGCGCTCGTCCCGCTGCTCTCGGGCGGGGTCGTCCCGTGGCTGTTCGGGCTCATCTCGGCACAGCCCGGCTGGTTCGGCGCCGCCGCCGGCCCGTCGATGCTGGTCGAGTCGCTGACGAGCGCGATGGCGTTCGTGATCATCACGATCGCGGCGTTCCGGTACGCCTACGGCTGGGACGACCTCATCGAGGACCGGATCTTCCTCGACCTCTCGAAGGTGCTGGCGTTCCTGACGCTCGCGACCCTCTGGTTCGTCGTTCACGACGTGCTGACCGGCATCTACCTCGCGCCGGTCCACCAGGCGGACATCACCCAGACGGTGCTCGCGCTGCCGTTCTTCTGGGTCGCCGTGCTCGGGATCGCGGCATCGTTCGTCTACCTGGTCGCCCAGCTGCTACGGCCGAGCCTGTTCAGCATTCCCGGGCTGGTCGTCGCGTCGTTCGTCGTCGCGATATCGATCCTGAACAAGAAGGTGATGTTCATCGTCGAGGGGCTGATGCATCCGTCGGTTCCACCGCTGACGAACCTCTACCCCTCGGGCTTCTACTTCCCGAACTGGGTCGAGTGGTCGCTGTCGCTCGGAACGGTCGCGGCGGTCGGGCTCGGCTTCGTCGTCATCGGCAAGGTGATCCCCATGATCGAACTCCACGCGCTCGACGAGGACGTCGAGACGGAGGTGGAGCCGTGACCCACGGCGCCGAGCACATCGGCCTGATCGTCATCTTCGGGGTCGTCATGCTCCCCGTGTACGTGATGTTCGCCGGGTGGTTCTTCGGAAAGCCCCGCGACTACCGGACGGTGGGGATCACGATCGGGTACATGCTCGCGTTCACGGTGGCGATGGTGATCGGCCTCGCCGTCCTCGGCGGCGTCATCTCGCTGGTCGTCCCCGTGTAGACCACTCATAGTGATGGGTGCGACTGTGTACCGGTTCGACCGCACGCTGTCGTGCGGTCGATACAGGGATGACTCGCACCCACCACTACCACACCCAGGTTGGCCGTCCGTGTCGACGACCGGTCCACCATGTCACTTTTATCAGGTTCGATAACCCTTCCGAGACGTGACGGGGACCGGATCGCGTTGGTCGCGCGTGAGCCAACGATGCCCCACTCTCCCCCCGTCCGTCGTGGGCTGTCGGCCGAACGATCGAATACCGGCACCCACCCCGAGACGGATCCGTGGAAGAGTCCGCTCTTCTCGGAGAGAGCGACGTCTCGGCTCGACTCGCGGTCCCTCCGAGCCCGCCGACCGACGGTGTCAGCCACCGTTCATCATCGCGCGGACGAGCTTCGACTCGACCGCGTTGAGCCGCTGGGAGACCGCCGACTTCGAGACGCCGAGCGTCCCGGCCAGGTCGTCGAGGCCCACCTCGCGCGGGGTCCGGTAGTACCCGAGGTCGACCGCCGTCTCGACCGCCTCGCGCTGTTTCTCCGTGACGGACACGGTCTGTAGCCCCATCGCGTCCTCGCTCCCGTCGTGCTGGACGAGGCGGTCGAGCGAGACCGTCGCTCCGGTCTCTCTCAGCGCCTCTATCACGTCCGGCAGCACCGTCCGGTCCGGCACCGTTACCGAGAAGCTGATCGACTCCGCGCTCACCCGTTCGATCCGCGGCACGCACTCGAATCGGGTGAACACGGGACAGACACACGAGGAGACCACCCCCGTCGAGAGGTACGTCGGTCGGTCGGTCCCGCTCCCCTCGGCGTAGCTCACCTCCACGTGACAGCTGTCGTCCCCGTCCCCACCGCCGACGGTGTGTTGTGTCGCACCCTCGATCGAGCCGCCCTCGAACGGGCAGCCGGCTTCCGCCGGTATCGACACCGAAAGCCGGGCTCGCAACGGGATCGGTCCTTCCGTCCCGTCGTCGGGGGTGCCGGCTACCATCGACCAGGTGGCTGGTGTGAACCGATATAAACGTTCGCCGGATTATTGCCGACCGGGAATTATAGCTTAGATTATATACTCCCTCTCCTGCTTCGAGACGATACAGGGGTGGTCACGAGAGCGACCACGATGGTCGCCGTCGGCCGGCCGGGACCTGCCGTGGTACGAACCCGTCGTCGGACTTCGCGAGCCGGGGGGACCGGCCTACCGGTACGAGAACCGTGCGAACGCGGTGGTCGTCACACGAGCCTCACAGAGCGGACAGCCCTCGTCGAGGAGCAGGGTTCGGACGTACTCGTCGACCCCGACCCTCGCCTCACAGGAGGTACAGTCGAACCGATATCGGACGGCCATCTTCGTACACTGTCGCACGGGTACGCGAGGGTGACGAATAACAGCAATCGTGAATAATGAACTGTATTATATACTCACCCCGACGGCCGCTTCAGCCGGCTCGCTCCCGACATCCGTTGACGGTCGCCGGAGTCCGAACGTCCGACTCGCGCGACGGGCTACCAGTACCGTACTCGTCGCTTTTGATTGACTTGTCGGGCTGATTTTCGCCAGAACGTATCTATTCGGTTTACAGACCGAACGCGGATAATCAACTCCACCCGCGGTCGTTGATAGACTTGGATGGATGAAGACTCGGACGTCGGTTAGTCTAACGTCTCCAGAAACGAGGACAGGACCTCGTTGAACGCCGTCGGACTATCGTGGTTCGCAATGTGTCCCGCCTCAGGCACCGTTGCGTATCCGCTGTCGGGGAGTCGTTCGTCCCACTCCTTCGCTTTCTTCCGGAGCGGGAAGTACTCGTGTTCACCGACCACGACTAATTGCGGAACGTCGGTCAGCTCGGGAATCCCCTCCTCGATGTCTTCGATGAATCCTCGTTCGAGCGAGACCATGTTTTCCTTCCCGGTACGTGCACTCACCTCTGACACATACTGTCTGGCGTCGGGAGTTCGAGCGACCAACCGACCGAACACGTCGTACAGCAGTTGTTCGGGGATGGCCTTCAGCACTATCGGATGCCACCGCATCAGTTTGATCGTGCGTTCGGAGAACCCCTCGTGTAACGGAAAGCCTCCGACGTGAACCAGGGCTCGCACGCGCTCGGGGTGATGATAGGCAACGTACTGGTTCAACAGGCTCCCCATCGACTGGCCGACCAAGACGGCTTTGTCGACTCCTTCTTCGTCCAGTACGTCGAGCAATTCCCGGGCCGCGACCTCGAATCGCACTGGATCACTCACTTCGGCAGCGTTGCCACACCCGGGGAGATCCCACGAAAGAACTCGATACGACTCCGACAGCGTAGAAACCTGTTCTCGCCACGTCTCGCGGTCGAGGGCGAATCCGTGGGTGAACACCACCGCAGTCGCCTCTTCGGGCCCGCCCACCTCGTAACAGACCTTCCCGAACCTGCGTTCAGTCGCTGAATCGCGTCTCGATTTCGAGCGTAACTGTCGAAGAACGAACGCCAGTGCCCCGATCCCGATTACGGGCCCGGCGAGACCGCCCCACTGCATGGGTAGCTCTCGTTTGCCTTCGGGATACGGCGGTATCTCTGGCTCATAATACGGGGCCAGCTGGTCGATGGCTTCCGTTTCCACGTCCGTCTCGTCCAGTATCGAACGCAATCCGTCGAACAGATATCGCATTTCGTCTCGGCCGTCCCGGGCGTGCCCTTCGACCGAGATCTTAGCGTACTCCTTTCGCATGAGCCGCCCGATGGCCCAGACACAGATCGGCTCCGGAACGTACTCGAAGACTCTGACGACCGGCGGACTGGGTGCGTACCCTGCGCTACGTAATCCCCGCAGCGCCTCCTTCGTCGCACGGACCGACAGCACCTGCAGGTCTCTGGTCTCACCCAGCCGTTTCATACTAATGTCAGCGGCGTACAGTGCGGGGACGAGACCGGACATGAGCAACGCGACGTGGTATTTCAACCACTCGTCCATGTCCGTCCGGATCTCGACTTCGTATCCTCGCATGTCCTCCAGCACGGCGGCTACCTGTCGGGTTCTTGGTCGAATCGTATCATCAACCTCACCGATCGGGATGGTGTATTTCTCGTCCTCGTTGATCGGGAGCACGCGCATGACGTGGCCGTCCCGCTTTCCGCCAGGGTACGGAAAGCCCAGCATCACGCGTTCCTTGCCGAGCGCCTGAACCATTTCATCAGTGCCGTTGACGTTGTTCCCCAGGAAGAGGAACGTCGGGACGTGTTCGTTATCCGCCAGCGTATCCAGGATCTGTACGGCTTGGTGCTCCCCCATCACGACCAGAACGAGATCGTAGTCGTCGTCGGGTTCGAACGACTCTGCCACGGGAACGTGAGCGACTTCCTCCCCATCGACCCCTTCTTCCCGAATGACGATCCCGTGTTCTTGCAGGTCCACCAACCGCTGTCCCCTAGCGAGGATGGTTACGTCGTGACCCGCTTCGTGGAGTCGAGCTGCCTTCAAACTGCCCAGCGGACCCGCGCCGAAGACGAGGATCTTCATACAACCCGCCTCCGCCCGGAGAAACACTTCCCACCGTGAGCGAGAACATAGGTCTGTCGCATGTAGCATTATTGGTTCGTGCTGCGATAAAACCAGTCTCTCCTCCTCCAC
>SKXI01000289.1 GCA_007128515.1 Halococcaceae archaeon
CTCTCCCCCCGTAGAGCTCGTCGAAGTCCAGTCGGGAGTAGTAGACGTAGCCGTGTGCGAAGGCGAAGACCCCGAGGAGGACGAGCGCGCCGCCGAGTTGCCAGTCGCCTCTGAAGTAGACGAACATCGGGCCGACGCTGACGCCGAACACGCCGACGTGGGCGATGACCACGAGCGTCCAGAACGCTCTGAGCACCGGCTTCGGCATGTCCTCGGGTCCGGTGAGTCCGTGGTCTACGGGCTCGACAGTGGGTGATTCCGGCCCGAGTTCGGGTTCCTCGGGCTCGTGTGACGATCGCTCGTCGAGTACCACGAACGGGGTTCGGAGGGGTGGATCAAAAGCGGTTCGACGTTCAGGTCAGATCGGAGAGTCGGACGGTCATCGACGAGTGTACCCAGGCGAGCGGGTTGTAGCCGTCGAAGAGGACGAGCCCGCCGTCGGCCTCGTACGCCTCGACGCGCTCGACCGCCTCGCCGGCGTGACGCTCGTCGCGACCGTTCCGTCCGTCTCCGGTGCGTGTGGACATCGTCGTCGTCACCGTCACGTGGTACGTGATAGCACGATATATGTGTTGTTGCTGGCCGTCGAACCCGACGACTACTAGGTGATCTAGGTGTTGGGTAGGCTATTCACACGGCGAAACCCGACTAAATCGAACGATTTGCTATCAAATAACGGATACTATCCGTCGGGTTCGGTCGAGTCCTCCCGGCCCGGAGCGGTCGGCGGACCCCCGGTGAGTCGCGGACCGTGGCGTCTATACGCGGGGGTGGCGAAAGCCGGGTATGCAGCAGTCGGGGCTCTCCGAGTTCGAGACGGGTGCGGGCGACACCGGGAGTCGAGACCTCGACGCCGACCGGAACGCGGTCGCCGAGGCGGAGGCGACCGCGGGCAACGGCGGCGTCCTCGTCGACGAGGTCGTCGACCCGGACGAGGCGACGTTCCCCCCGGTCGACGAGTACGTCGAGATCGGTGTCACGCAGGTGAACTACACGGTCGTCGAGGCGGGAACGACCGAGCGCCCCATCGTCCACGTCTTCGGCCGCCGCGAGGACGGCACGGCCGAACACGTCCGCGTCTACGACTTTCGACCCTACTTCTACGCCCCGACGGAGAGCCTCACCGACGCCGACCTCGCCGACGGCCGGATCACCGGCAGCGAGGAGGGCTACGAGAGCATCCGTGGCGAACCCCTCACGAAGATATTCGGTCGAACCCCCAGGGACGTGGGGGCGATCCGTGACGAGTTCGACCACTACGAGGCGGACATCCTCTTCCCGAACCGCTTTCTGATCGACAAGGACGTCCGAAGCGGGCTCCGCGTTCCGAACCGCCGGTCGGAAGACGACGGCGCGCTCGTCGTCCACGAGGAGGAGGTCGAGGCGGTCGACCTGCAGGTCGCTCCCCGGGTGCACACGTTCGACATCGAGGTCGACGACCGGTCCGGGTTTCCGGAGGAGGGCGAGGAGCCGATCATCTGCCTCACCAGCCACGACTCGGTTCGGGAGGAGTACGTCGTCTGGCTGTTCGACGCGCCAGTGGGGGAGGCGGCAGTGCCCGAAGCGCTCGCCGGCTACGAGTTCCTCTCCGAGGGGTCGTCGGTCGACGTGCGCGGGTTCGAGACCGAGGCCGCGATGCTCGACGACTATCTCTCCTACATCGAGGAGACCGACCCGGACGTTCTCACCGGCTGGAACGCCGACGACTTCGACGCGCCGTACCTGCTGGATCGGCTGGAGCGCCTCGACCCGGGGAGCGAGTACGACCTGCGGGGCGAGCGGCTCTCGCGGGTGAACGAGGTCTGGCGGAACGACTGGGGCGGGCCGAACGTGAAGGGGAGGGTCGTCTTCGACCTGCTGTACGCCTACCAGCGGACGAAGTTCTCCGAACTCGACTCCTACCGGTTGGACGCGGTCGCGGAGGTCGAACTCGGCGTCGGGAAGGAGCGGTACACGGGTGCGATCGGCGACCTCTGGGAACAGGACCCCGAACGCTTGCTCGAGTACAACCTTCGCGACGTCGAACTCTGTGTGGAGATCGACGACCGCCAGGACCTCATCCCGTTCTGGCAGGAGGTGCGCACGTTCGTCGGCTGCAAACTCGAGGACGCGACCACCCCGGGCGACGCGGTCGACATGTACGTCCTGCACACGGTCCACGGCGAGTTCGCGCTGCCCTCGAAGGGACGAGTGGAGGGCGAGGAGTACGAGGGCGGGGCGGTGTTCGACCCGATCACCGGGGTGCGCGAGATGGTCTCGGTGCTCGACCTGAAGTCGCTGTACCCGATGTGCATGGTGACGACGAACGCGAGCCCCGAGACGAAGGTCGATCCCGAGCGCTACGACGGCGAGACCTACCGTGCGCCGAACGGGACCCACTTCCGGAAGGAACCCGACGGAATCATCCGGGAGATGGTCGACGAACTGCTCGCAGAACGCGAGCAGAAGAAGGAGCTCAGAAACGACCACGATCCCGGCAGCGAGGGCTACACGGTCTACGACCGCCAGCAGGCGGCGGTGAAGGTGATCATGAACTCCCTCTACGGAGTGCTCGGCTGGACCCGGTTCCGGCTCTACGACCAGGAGATGGGTGCGGCGATCACCGCCACTGGTCGCGAGGTGATCCAGTTCACCGAGCGAGCGGCGAACGAGCGTGACAAAGAGGTCATATATGGGGACACCGACTCGGTTATGTTGGAGTTCGGAGAGAACGCGACCGTCGAGGAGGTGATCGAGCAGTCGTTCGACCTCGAGGACTACATCAACGATCGGTACGACGAGTTCGCCCGGGAGGAGCTCGGTGCGGAGGACCACCGCTTTCAGATCGAGTTCGAGAAGCTCTACCGCCGGTTCTTCCAGGCGGGCAGCAAGAAGCGCTACGCCGGCCACATCGTCTGGAAGGAGGGCAAAGAGGTCGACGACATCGACATCACCGGCTTCGAGTACAAGCGCTCGGACATCGCGCCGATCACGAAGGAGGTCCAGCACCGGGTGATCGAGATGATCGTCACCGGTGTGGACCTATCGGAGGTGACGACGTATCTCACCGAGGTGATCACCGAGTTCCTCGAGGGCGACCTCCCCCACGACGAGATCGCGATCCCGGGCGGGATCGGGAAGCGCCTCGACGCCTACGACACGGCGACGGCGCAGGTCCGCGGCGCACAGTACGCGAACGAGGTACTGGGGACGAACTTCGACCGGGGGTCGAAGCCGAAACGGCTCTACCTGGAGAAGGTCCACCCGGACTTCTTCAAGCGTCTGGAGGCCGAGGAGGGCTTCGACCCACAGCGCGATCCGCGCTACGGCGAGTTCAAGCGGGACCCGGACGTGATCTGCTTCGAGTACGCCGATCAGATCCCCGAGGAGTTCGAGGTCGACTACGAGAAGATGCTCGAGAAGACGCTCGAGAACCCGATCTCCCGGGTGATCGAGGCGCTCGGCATCTCCTGGGAGGAGGTGCGGACCGGTCAGCAACAGACCGGCCTCGGCAGCTTCATGTAACGATTCTTCGTTAACAAACTATTTTTCTCGTTTCGAAAACCGATCCACCCGGAATACGAAACCATTATGCGTCGCACGACCCTCCCACTGCGTGAGAGAGATGGCTACGCTAGAGATAACGAACCTACACGCGGAGGTCGCGGAAGAGGGCGGGGAGCAGATCCTTCGAGGGGTCGACCTCGAGGTACGGTCGGGCGAGATCCACGCGCTGATGGGTCCGAACGGGAGCGGGAAGTCGACGCTGGCGAAGATCATCGCCGGCCACCCGGCCTACGAGGTCACCGAGGGCGAGGTGCTGATCCACCTCGACGACGGCGACTTCGGCGACGAGTTCGAGATCCCGGACGACAAGCGGACCTGGAACTTGCTCGAACTCGAACCGAACGAGCGCGCCGCGCTCGGCGTCTTCCTCGGCTTCCAGTACCCCGCCGAGATCGAGGGCGTCACGCTGACGAACTTCCTCCGCCAGGCGGTCAACGCGCGTCTCGGCGAGCGCGAGGAGCTCTTCGAGGAGGACGACGAGGAGGAAGGAGAGCGCGTCGAGTCCGAGGACACCGGCTACGACACCAGCCCGATGGAGGGGCCGGTCGACGACGGTGAGATCGGCGTCGCCGAGTTCCAGCAGCTCCTCCAGGAGAAGATGGAGCTGCTCGACATGGACGAGAAGTTCGCGATGCGGTACCTGAACGCCGGCTTCTCCGGCGGCGAGAAGAAACAGAACGAGGTGCTCCAGGCCGCGATGCTCGAACCCGAGATCGCCGTCCTCGACGAGATCGACTCCGGGCTCGACATCGACCGCCTGCAGGACGTCTCCCACGGGATCAACGCGCTGCGCGACGAGCAAGGGTCGGGAATCCTGCAGATCACCCACTACCAGCGGATCCTCGACTACGTCAAGCCCGACCACGTCCACGTGATGCTCGACGGCCAGATCGCCAAGAGTGGCGGCGCGGAACTCGCCGAGGAGCTCGAGGACAAGGGCTACGACTGGGTCCGAGACGAGTTCTACCAGACGGCCTGATCACGCGGAAACTACGACACACCATACACATGAGCTCAGAAGAACTCACGAAGAACCAGGACCGCTTCGATCACAGAAACGAGGAGCGATCGGCCTTCCGATCGGAGAAAGGACTCACCGAGGAGGTCGTCCGGCTGATCTCCGAGGACAAAGACGAACCCGAGTGGATGCTCCAGCGCCGTCTCCGCGCGCTCGAACACTACCAGAAGATGCCGATGCCGACCGACTGGC
>SKXI01000310.1 GCA_007128515.1 Halococcaceae archaeon
CGATCGGCACGCCGCTCCCCGAACACGAACTCGCCTACTTCGAGCGGACCTACCGGCGCATCGAGGAGGAACGCCGCGAGGCCCACCGGGAGTACGCGAAGCTCTGGGAGCAGAGCCCCGAAGAACGCGCCGAGGACGATCGGGCACTGATCGACCTCGAGTTCGTCGGGAGCGAGCAGATCGAGGGCGGGCGGTGGCGGCTGCGCGCACGCCAGCCGACGCGAGCGGTCTCGAAGATCCGCGACGGCGACGTCGCGCTCGCGAGCGACGGCGATCCGGTGACGGGTCACGCCGAACTCGCACGGGTCGAAGCCGTGGGAGAGGAGGTGGTCGTCACGACCGACGAGCCTGTCGAGTTCACCAGGCTGGACGTCTATCCCTCCGATATGAGCGCCGGCTCGATGCTCACCGCGCTCCACGACGCGCTGTTGAAAGGCGACGCGCGACGGAAGGAGATCCTCTTCGGTGATGGCTCTCCAGCGTTCGCCGAGGTCGAGGGGACGTTCGTCGGGAACAACGACTCGCAGGACGAGGCGGTGCGCCGGGCGGTCGCCGCCGAGGACGTCGCGCTGATCCACGGTCCGCCGGGAACGGGAAAGACGTTCACGATCGCGCGGACGATCCGGGCGCTGGTCGAGCGCGGGGAGAGGGTTCTGCTCTCGGCGTTCACCAACCGCGCGGTGGACAACGCGCTCGAGGCGCTGCTGGAGCAGGGCTTTTCGGAGTTCGTCCGGTTCGGCACCGAGACGGGCGTCCGCGAGGACATGCTCCCCTACCGGCTCGACCCGGCTGGCGATCCCGACGAGCGCGTCGCGGCGTTCAGGGACGCACCGGTCGTGGCGGCGACGGCCGCCGGCTGTGGCTCGCGGGTCATGCACGCCGAGGAGTTCGACGTCGTCCTCGTGGACGAGGCCTCACAGCTCACCGAACCGATGACGTTCGCACCGGTGAATCTCGGTACGAAATACGTCCTCGTCGGCGACCACCACCAGCTCCCACCCGTCGTGCGCGCGGAGAACGGACTGGAGCGCTCGCTGTTCGAGCGGCTGATCGAGGAGTTCCCCGAGGCGAGCGTGCTGCTCGACCGGCAGTACCGGATGGCCCAGCGGATCCAGGCGTTCTCCTCGCGGGAGTTCTACGACGGGAAACTCAGACCGGCGACCCACGAGGTCGCCTCCCGTCGGATCGACGACCTCGACGGCGTCTCGGCCGACCGGCTCCCCGAAGGGCTCCGCGATCCGGTCTCGTTCCTCCCGGTCGACGGCGACGACGGGGGACGAACGGACGACGACGAGGTGAGTCGAGTGGTCGAGATCGTCGAGGCGTTCGAGGCAGCCGGACTCTCCCGGGAGTCCATCGGCGTGATCGCACCGTACCGTGCACAGGTCGCGGCGATCTCGCGGGAGCTCCGGGGGGTGACCGTGGACACGGTCGACCGGTTCCAGGGCTCGTCGAAGGAGGTGGTGATCGTCTCGTTCGTCGCGACCGAGGACTTGGAGGGACCGATCTTCGAGGACTACCGGAGACTGAACGTCGCGCTGACGCGGGCGAAACGCTCGCTCGTGCTCGTCGGCACCCGAGATGCGCTCTCGAGCGATCCGCTCTACGCACGGATGCTCGACTGGGCCGAGCGTCGACCCCGCCACGATCCGGATTCCCCACCGAACACCTAGGTGAATACAGGTTATCCGGAGGAAACTACCCTACGTACCGACACGGTAGCGAACATATATTAATTGTTTTCGGGTAGAATGAATTGGTTCAGTATGAGTACGACAACGCGGTCGGTCGAGCGATCCACGAAGGCGGAGCGACTCGAAGAGTACCTCACCGAGCGAGCCGAAGAGGGCGAGTTCTACTTCAAGGGGAAGTTCATCTCCGATGACGTGGGGCTCTCCCCGAAGGAGATCGGCGCGCTGATGGTCCAGCTCACCGACGACGCCGCGGAGATCACCGTCGAGAAGTGGTCCTACACGAGCGCGACGACCTGGCGGGTCGCACCGGCCTGAACGGTTCGGAGCGGTCTGCACCTGCGCGCGCTGGCCTTTTTCGCGTCCCCCGACAGGCGGCGGTATGGACGAACTCCCCGCCGCCCTCGGAGGCGGCCTGCTCGGGGCCGTCGCGATGCTCCTCGTCGTGCTCGGTGCCGACACGCTCACCCCCTACGAGTTCCGCGCTCCAGAGACGCTCGCAGGACTGGTCAACGCGCCCGAGCTGGTCGGCACGACGATCTTCGTCGCCGCGGGCGTCGTCCTCTGGCCGCTGCTGTTCGTCTCCCTCGGTCGGCGGTTGCCCGGTCCCAGCGAACGGAGCCGAGCGCTGCTCTTCGTCGTGGTGCTCTGGGCCGCCTACGTGATCGGCTTCTCGTAGGGATCATCGTAGAAGTTCATACTTCCTCGAACGCGAATCAAGTGACTTCGGTGGCGCGTACGCCGAGGAGATCCGGATGGCTACGATGATCCCTATCAGAACTGGCGATCAGGGGCGGCCCGCCGTTCGATCCCCGGGGCGACCTCGTCGCGTTCTTCCTCACGAGCATCGTCGGCCACGCGCTCTACGGGCTCGGTCTCGGGACGCTCGTATCTGCCGCCGGCGAACGTCGAACCCGCGCCGTCTGAACACTGGCGGCCGGGAACGGACGCGTCCAGCGTCTCTCGTCCAGGGTGCTCGATACCGACCGGTTCATTCGGTCTGCTGTACCGATGTACCGGCGCAACCGGTGGGCGGTCGTCGTTGGGCCGGTACTGATACTGTCGGCTGTAACTGTGTGAAGATTCTCGGCACCACGGGGGCGCGATAATCTTGAACGACTTACAGCCGACAGTATGACGTACAGCAGTCCGTCTCATAGTGATTGTTGCGACTGTGTACCGGTTCGATCGCCAGACATCGCGCGGTCGATACCGGAACGACTCGCAACGATCACTATCGGTCCTCGCCAACCAGGATCGGAGACTCCTCACCGATCTCGTCGAGCACCCGGCGGTGGAACTCCTGGAGCGCCGCGCTCTCGTCCTCGGCGAGGACGACGTCGCTGGCCGAGAGCGTCGCCAGCCCGAACGCCCGGGGTGTCGGCGAGTCGACTCCGTGGTGGGCGACCTCGATATCACCCCGCGAGACGTCGGAAAGCACCTCACGGAGCGCCGAGAGGGCGAGTTTGTCCTCGATCACCTCGCGGTAGGTCTCGTCGAGCACCGCGAACTCGGTCAGATCGTGTGCGAACCCCAGTAACATCTCGCTCGAGACCTGCTGTTCCGCCGCGGACTTCTCGTAGCCCTTGTACCGCTTGAGGATCATCAGCGAGCGCGTCGCGTTGATCCGGAAGTACCGCTGGAGCAGGTCGGTATCGGAAAGCGCGTCCCGGAGCGCCTCGCGGATCGATCCGGGATCGATCGAACCGATGACGCCCTCGACGTCGACCTTCCGGTTGAGCGGCATCGAGAGCGCGAAGCCGTTGTCCGCGACGGCGACCGTGACGTTCGCGTTCACCTCGTCCGCGACGCGGTGGGCGAGCAGGCGCGAGAAGCCGTCGTTGAACCGCCTGCCGTACCAGGAGTGGACGTAGTAGCGTCTGACGTACTCGGTCCGGTCGCGTTCCTCCTCGACCACCAGCCGGTCGGGCGTGCTCACGCTCCCGGGACCGGTGTAGGCGATCTGCTGGTCGAACAGCCTCGAGAGCGCTCTCACCGCGTTCTCGTCGATCGGGAACCCCCGGAGCCACCGCCTGAGGGCGGGTGCACCACCCTCGTCGTGGCGCGAGAGGAGTTCCGCCTGGAAGTCGAGGACGGCCCGCCCGAGGTCGTACGAAAGCGGCAGGCGTTCGGAGAACCAGGAGGGGACCGTCGGCCGCGCGCCGGTCGGATCGACGTAGACCTTCGATCCGCGTCGGTAGCGAAAGGCGAAGTTCTGACCACCCAGGACGAACACGTCCCCCGGATCCAGCGTGTCGAGGTAGCTCTCGTCCAGGTTGCCGACCCACTCGCTTCCCCCTCTGGTGTAGACGTCACAGGTGAAGCTGTCGGGGATCGTCCCGATGTTCGTCATGTAGATGACGCGGGCGAGTCTGCCCCGTTTCCCGACCAGCGGCTCGCCGACCGAAAACTCGGGGTAGTGGTACTCGCCGTCCGGCGGGTCGTTCGTATCCCGCCAGACCTTCGCGTAGACGTGTCTGTCCTCCATCCCCTCGTACTCGGCACAGAGATAGCGCATGAGCGACTCCCACTCGCGGTCGGTGTACGAGCGATAGGGGTACGCACGCGAGAGCGTCGCTCGCAGTTCGCGCTCGGGTCTGACCGCGTTGATCGCCATCCCGTAGACCTGCTGGGCGGCGACGTCCTGTGCGCGCTCGGGGACGAACACCCGGTCGACGAAGCCCTCCTCGGCCTTCCGGAGCATCACGGCACACTCGATCAGTTCGTCCCGGTCCAGCGCGATCACCCGCCCGCGCACGGTCTGACCGAGGCGGTGGCCCGCCCGACCGACCCGCTGGAGCAGCGAGGCGACCGACTTCGGGCTGCCGACCTGCACGACCAGATCGATGTGCGGCATGTCGATACCGAGTTCCAGGCTCGTCGAGGTCGTCACGACGTCGAGATCGCCGGCTTTCAGGCCCGCCTCGATCTCGGTCCTGCGGTCCTTCGAGAGGCTGCCGTGGTGACAGCCCGAGTTCCCCTCGCCGTAGTCCTCGGGAAACCGCTCTCTGAGCCCGTGTAGCACGCGCTCGGCGCCCGATCGGGTGTTCGTGAA
>SKXI01000091.1 GCA_007128515.1 Halococcaceae archaeon
CCGAGGTTCTCCTCGAGGGTCTCGTGCTGGGCGTCGATCCCCGTGTCGAGGATCGCGATCGAGACGCCGTCGCCGGTGTTGCCGGCGTCGATGGCGACGTCCGCGTCCGTGATCTCGATCCCGTAGGGCGTTGTCTGATCCAGCGCGTGCATCCGCCCGTTCTCCTCGACGTAGCGGACGTTCGGGTTGTTCGCGAGGCCCTCGGCCGCCTCGGGCGAGGTGCGGATCGTCATCGCGTCGAAGGAGAACTCGCGTTTCACCTCGTCGGCGGCCTCCAGTGCTGCCGCCCGGCCCGCGGGCCCGGTGAAGCCGACGTTCACCTCCACCCTGTCGTTCGCGCTCGCGTGACCGGCCAGCCCCGCCGTCGCCGCCGCCCCGCCGACGACCTGCAGGATCCTGCGTCTCGATACGGTGCCAGGTGTTGGCATAGCAGAACGCACCGGTCCCGGAATTTATTTCTTTCGGCTTTCAGTCAGAGGGTAGGTATGATAGCGCCGATCGAAGCGCCGCCCAGCCGTCTGACGGAAGAACTATATCGGTCCCGCCGGACGGGTCGCTCATGGGATTTATGGACAAGCTGCTGGGCGAGCAGGGTGGGCGCGGGAGAAGCCAGCCCGTCGACGAGTACGTCGAGGTCGGCGTCGACGACATCGACCCCGCCGCGAGCGAGGAGGCGATGCAGGTGCGCATCGCGGACATCAGCGACCAGCAGGACCTGATCGAGATCAAAGACGCCGTCTACGACGGCGACATGGTGATCGCGGACATCGTCCGGCTTCGGACCTCCGACCGCGCGACCGAACACATCATCGACGAACTCAGACAGGTCGCGAGCGAGGTCGACGGCGACATCGTCCAGAAGGGTGACGACCAGATCATCATCACCCCGACGGGCGTCGGGATCAGTCGCGAGAAGCACGGTCGCCGGTAGCTATCAGCCGCGGCCGCCCTCCGAGCGATCGATCCCCATGATCGACTCCGGCTGCTCGACGCCCAGACTCTCGCCCGAGTCGGGCACTCTGACCGTCACTTCTTCGATCTCCGGCCACTGCAACAGTTCGGCCTCGATGTTCCCGCCGGTGATCGCACTGATCTCACAGCCCCGGCAGCCGCCACCGAGTTCGATGATCACCTCGCCACCGGGTTCGGCCTTCCTGATCGCGCTCGTCCCGCCGTGCATCTGGATGATCGGCATCTGTCGGGTGAGCCACCGCTCGACCCGTTCGGCCAGGGAGTCGTCGGTCTGTTCGGTCATGCGAGCCCGTAGGCACGCCAGCTATAGAAGGAGTGGGATTCCCGTAGGGATCGTCGTCGCCGATCGTTTCCCCTAACCCTATATACCACCGGTGTCGTTCGATTCGGAGACCGGGAGCGACGAGTTTCTACGACGATCCCCGTCAGACACGTTCCCGGTCGCCCGTCCCGCCGGTGATCGCACTCGCGACCGCCCCCCGGATCCCGACCTCGTCACCGAGGGTGGTGAGGCGGACCTCGGGTACGTTCACCATCACCATCTCGGGGAGCTTCCCTCGGATCGGATCGAGCACCTGTTCGGGGTTGTTCGTCGCGACCGCACCGCCGACGACCACCACGAGCGGTGCGTAGGCGTGGACGAGGTTCGCGACGCCCATCGCGTTCCAGTGGCCGAGCTGGGAGACGACGTGCGCGGCGAACTCGTCGTCGGGCGCACACTCGAAGACGTCCCTCGCGGTGAAGTCGGGGTCCTCGAGCGGGAGCGCCGTCTCGAGGTGGGCGTCATCGTAGAGCAGGCGGGCGTAGTCGGGGATGTTCTTTCCCGAACAGTACGCCTCCCAGTGGCCATCGTGGCCGCAGCCGCAGGTGCGTCTGCCCTCCGGGTCGAGCGTGATGTGGCCGATCTCGCCCGCGTTGCCGTCCCACCCCGAGAGGACGTGACCGTCGACGACGACGCCCGCACCGATGCCCGAGGAGACGGTGAGGTAGACCATGTCGTCCGGGTTCGCCTCGGCGTGAAAGCGCTCGCCGATCACCCCCGCAGTGGTGTCGTTGTGGAGGCGCACCCGGTCGGAGCCGATCAGCTCCGAGACCGGGCCGACGAGCGGGATCGTCCCCACCGAGTCGGGCAGGTTCGCCGGGCTCTCGACGGTGCCAGCCGCGAGGTCGAACGGGCCGAAGCTGCCGATCGCCCCCGCCCGCACCTCCTTCGGGTCGACGCCACACTCGGAGCAGGCCTCCCTGAGAACCGACAGCACGGCCTCGGTGACGTCGATCCCGGTCGGTCCCTGCGGTGTCGGCCGCTTGGAAACCGAGAGGAGTGCGCCGTCCCGGGTGGCGACCGCACCGCGGACGTTCGTCGCACCGAGATCGACACCCGCGTAGTACTGCATCGTGAGGGACACCGATCGCTCGCCACTTAACGGCATAGATTTACTCGCAGAACGGGGAGTCGGCGGACCGATCAGCTACGGACGAACGTCACGGGACACGGCGACGAGAGCATCACGTTCTGTGCCGTCGAGCCGAAGACCGCCTTGCCGGTCGGGCTTCGCTTCCGACCGCCAACGACGACGAGGTCGGCGTCGGTCGCCGCCGCGAGGTCGACGATCCGGTCGCCGCGCGGGCCGACCGCACCGCGGATCTCGAAGCTCACGTCCGAGTCGTCCAGCCGAGCCGCGAGTTCGCGCGTCGTCGCGTGGCGCGCAGCGACCTCGTTGGGGGTCGGTGCGTCCATCGGACCGTACTCGAGGCGGTCGACGACCGTGTCGTACTCCTCCTCGTCGAAGACGTGCGCGAGGACGACCGTCGCCCCGGCCGGCGCCGCGACCTCGCGGACGGTCTCGGTGAGTTTCTCCAGTCTGTCCTCGTCTTCCTGGCCGACGGCCAGCAGGATCGTATCGATCATCGTGGCTAGGGGGAGTCGCCCGACGGTGATAAGTCTGCTGGGATAGTTACTCGGTTCTGAATAAATTTTCATGCCCCTCCTGCGTCGACCCACAGCGGGGCGCTCTCGCCGATCCGGAAGGTCTCTACGGGACGATATCCGCGTTCTCTTCGCTCGTACCGAGAGGGTGCTCCCCGCTACAGTCGACCGTTACCGCTCGATCGGACCGCCGGGAGACTGATCCGTACCCGGCCCTCGGACGGGGTATGGACCGACAGCAGATCCGCGAGGAGTGGGACACGATCGCCGAGACCTACGCCCGCACGCGCGATCCGACCGGCACCGACGCCGCGTTGGTCGACGGTCTCCTCGATCGTCTCCCGGCCGATCCGTTCGTCCTCGACGTCGGCTGCGGCGACGGTGCCCGGACGCTCGCGAACCTTCCCGCCGGGAGCGTCGGTCTCGATATCTCGCGCCGGGGCCTCGAACTGGCGGCGGGGACCGTCCCGGACGCGCAGCTCGTCCAGGCCGAGATGACTGCAGTCCCGCTCCGGGAGGGAACGGTCGACGGGATCACTGCGTATCACGCGGTCTTCCACGTCCCACGCGAGCGGCATCCGGCCGTCTACCGGGAGTTCGCTCGGGTGCTTCGACCGGGAGGAACCCTCCTGATGACGCTCCCGGGCGGGCGGTTCGAGACCGTCCGTCGCGGCTGGATGGGCGGGCGAATGTTCTTCTCCGCGCCCGGTCGGGACGCGACGCTCTCAGGGCTCGCGAACGCCGGCTTCGAGGTGACCGAAACGACGACCGCCGACGATCCGCTGGGGTCGAGTACCGAGTTCGTCTTCGCGGATCGAATCCCCCCGTGAGCTCACCACCACGGTCACGGCTGGTTCGGTTCCGGGAGGAACTCACGCCAGTGACGCAGCCCCCAGTACACCAGTCCGGTACAGATGACGCCGATCGAGAGCAGCGAGAGCAAGAGGCGGGAGGTGAGGACGGCGGTCGGATACCGGACCGTGTAGACGAACCCCTCGCCGACGAACGCAACGACGATCCCGAGGACGACCGACAGACCCGCCGTCGCCGAGAGGATCGTCCGTCCGTCGAACGCCTCCTTCTCGAAGGTGATCACGAGCGACACGAACGCGATAGCGGCGGCGAGGAAGTACAGGGGGACCCGGCCACGGATCCCCTCCACGCTCCCGGAGGAGACGGCGATGAGCCCGATCAGCGCCGTCGTCAGAACGACCGAGGACCCGACGACGAGACCGACGGCTCGGTGAACCGAACTCCCCGGGGAGAGCGACGGTACCATCAGGCTCCGCTCGTCGGGAGTGAGGAATAAGCGTTGTGTGCACGGCCCCGTCACCGGCGGTAACTGATACTGTCGGCTGTAACTATGTGGAGATTCTCTCCACCCCGTACTGGCGAGAATGTTCACCGACGTACAGCCGACAGTATGATAACACAGGTACTCGTTGGCGGTCGGAGAGATCGGCCGTCGGAGAAGACGCTCGTAGAAACCCGTGAGAGCCCGGACACCGGAACCCGGTGGTTCCGGGGGACAGTGTGCACAGAAGACACTTATCGGGTCGATACCGATGGGTCTCACCGAACGGAGTTCTCCATGGCAGCGATTCCCGAGTCGATACCCGTCTCCGAGGACGGCTACGCCTTCCCCGTTTCCGACCTGCTCACGGGACGCGGCGCCGTCTTCGGGAAGTCGGGGAGCGGGAAGTCGAACACCGCGAGCGTTCTCGCCGAAGAGCTCCTCGAGTACGGCCTGCCGATCGTCATCGTCGACATCGAAGGCGAGTACTGGGGACTCA
>SKXI01000143.1 GCA_007128515.1 Halococcaceae archaeon
TCGCGGCGTTGACGACGACGTGCATACCTCACAGGTGTACGAACGGAAAAAACCACTTTCGGTTACCGGGGTACGTTCACCGCCCCGGGCGACCCTTTTTATCCGGTCCGGGCGAAGGTCGCGTGATGAGCGTCGAAGAACGCGCCGAGGCTCTCGCCTCCGAGCTCGGTGTCGACAAAGAGGAGGTCAGAGCCGACCTGGAGAACCTGGTCGCGTACAGCGTCCCGATCGAGGAGGCGGTCCAGAGCCTCCGCCGGAAGTACGGCGGCGGGTCGGGAGGTGCTCCCGAGCCGACGACGAAGTCGATCGGCGAAATCACCACCGAGGACGCGAGCGTCACCGTCGAGGCTCGCGTGCTCACCGCGGGCAAGCGCTCGATCCGCTACCAGGGATCCGAGCAGGTGATCACGGAGGGAACGCTCGCCGATTCGAGCGGGAGAATCGACTTCACCGCCTGGGAGGAGTTCGGGCTCTCGCCGGGGGACACGGTGAGCGTCGGCAACGCCTCCGTCCGGGAGTGGGACGGCGCGCCGGAGCTGAACCTGGGGGAATCCACGACCGTCGCGTTCGGGGACGAAGAGCTCGAGGTTCCCTACGACGTCGGCGGCGAGAGCGCGCTCGCGGACGTCGAGCCTGGCGATCGGGGCCTCGCCGTCGAGGCGCGCGTGATCGAGGTCGAAGACCGGACGATCGACGGCCGCGATGGGGAAACGGAGATCCTCTCGGGCGTCCTCGGCGACGAGAGTTCGAGACTCCCGTTCACCGACTGGGAGCCGCGAGACGAGATCGAGGAGGGCGCGTCGCTGCGCTTCGAGAACGTCTACGTCAGGGAGTTCAGGGGGGTGCCGTCGATCAACTGTTCGGAGTTCACCGAGGTGAGCGAACTCGACCGGGAGATCGAGACGGCGCGCAACGCCCCTCGAAAGGGCGTCGGCGAGGCGGTCGCCGAGGGCGGCGCGTTCGACCTCGAGCTCGTCGGGACCGTCGTCGCGGTGCGCGACGGTTCGGGGCTGATCCAGCGCTGTCCGGAGTGCAACCGGATGATACAGAAAGGGCAGTGTCGCAGCCACGGCGCGGTCGACGGTGTCGACGACCTCCGGGTGAAGGCGATCGTCGACGACGGGACGGGTTCCGTGACGGCGATCCTCGGGACCGACCTGACGAACGAGGTCTACGGTGGCGACGTCGAGGACGCGAAGGAGCAGGCTCGGGAGGCGATGGATCAGGAGGTCGTCGCCGACGCGATCCGGGAGTCGATCGTCGGACGCGAGTACAGGGTCCGGGGCTCGCTGAGCGTCGACGAGTACGGTGCGAACCTCGACGCGAGCGAGTTCGAGGCGGTCGCTGACTCGCCGGAAGAGCGCGCCCGGTCGCTGCTCGCGGAGGTGGGTGCGTGAGTTCGGACGGCGGGCCGGGCCAGCGCGAGGTCGCTCACCGGCTGTTCGCCGCCGTGTTCGAGGACAGCGAACTGGAGTACGCCGACTCGGAGGAAGAACGCGCCCCGAAGTACGTCATCACGCCGACGGGCGCGCGGGTGAACCGGCTGTTCGTCGTCGGCGTGCTCACCGAGGTCGAGTCGGTGACCGACGAGGTGCTCAGGGCGCGCGTGGTCGACCCGACCGGCGCGTTCGTCGTCTACGCCGGGCAGTACCAGCCGGAGGCGATGGCCTTCTTCGAGCGGGCGACACCCCCGACCTTCGTCGCTGTCACGGGGAAGGCCAACACCTTCTCGCCGGAGGACTCGGACCGGGTCTACACCTCGATCCGCCCGGAGAGCGTCACGGAAGTCGACGCCGGGACGAGAGATCGGTGGACCGTCGCGGCGGCCGAACACACGATCGGGCGGGTGAGCGCGTTCGCCGAGGCCTACGAGACCCTCGAATCGGCGGAGAGCCCGGAGGTAGCGAGGAGAGCCCTCGAAGCCGACGGGGTGGAGACGACCAGGGCAGCGGGTCTCGTCCTCGCCCACGACCACTACGGGACGACACCCGCGTACCTGGCGTCGGTGCGCGAGGCGGCGCTCGACGCCGCACGGCTCGTCGCTGGCGAGGTGAGCGAGGTCGAGCGGCCGTCGCTCGCACCGGACGAGGGTGGTACCGCCGATCTCGGCGCACTCCGGTCCCCGGAGGTGGATGCGGCCGCGCCGGTCCAGAGCGCGAGCGAACCGGGATCGGTCCCGGAGGCAGAGAGCACCTCGGTCGGTGCGATGGAGGGGGCCACGGAGCCCTCGACGAGCGACGGCCCCGATAGTAGCGAGGACCCGGTGTCGGACGATCCCGAACCCGTCGCGGCGTCCGGCGAAGCGGTCACCGAGAGTGACGAAGCGGAGGGTACCGGGACCGGTGTCGACGGTTCTGTCGGCTCGAGCGGGACGAGGGGTCCCGGCGGAGAGCCGTCCGACGAGGAGTCGGTCGCCGCGTCACGGGAGGCGCCGGCGGAGCGGGACGAAACCGCTACGGAAGGGGACACCCCGACGGAGACGGCCGATTCGACGGAGCGGGTCGAACCCGTGGAGCGGGATACGGCGCCGACCCCCACGGAGTCGGACACGGGGACGGACGAGTCGGAGCCGGCGGCCGACCCGGAGGAAGCGGGGGGCGACTCGACCGACGAACTCGACGACTTCGAGCCGAGCGGCGCCGAGGACGTCGGGATGTACGAGATGAGCGACGAGGAGCGCGAGGAGGTCGAAGACGAGTTCGGGACCGCGTTCGAGACGGGCGGCGAGGTGGACGACCCCGGCGAGGCCGACATCGACGTGCCCGAACCGGAGGCGGAACCGTCGGCGGAGGTCGAAGACCCCGAGACGACGGAGACCGACGACCCCGAGGAGGGTGACGAAGCGGGAGAGCCGGCGGTGAACGTCGAGAACGAGGCGATGGCGGCGATGCGAGAGCTGTCCGACGGCGACGGCGCCGAGCGGGAGGCCATCGTCTCCCGCGTCGCCGACGAACACGGCGTTCCGCCGGAGGCAGTCGAGGACGCGATCACGGACGCACTGATGAGCGGCCGCTGCTACGAACCCCGCGACGGCGTCCTGAAGCCGATCTGAATGGCGCGGGTCGAGCCGGTCCCGAACCACCCAGCGGCGACCTGTGACCTCGGTACCGAACGCGCGCTGGTGATCGCCGACTACCACGCCGGCTACGAGGCGGCGCTCCGCTACGAGCGCGGCGTCGAGGTGCCCAGCCGAGCGGAGTCACGGCGGGAACGGACGCTCGACTTGCTCGTCGCGACCGGCGCCGATCGGCTGGTGGTGCTCGGCGACCTCATGCACTCGATCGGCGGGCCTGGCGGGGCCGAACGCGGCGAACTGGAGGTGCTCTTCGAGTCGGTCTCGGTGCCGATCACGGTGGTGAAGGGGAACCACGACGGCGAGATCGAGACCGTGATCGAGGAGGCTCGCGAGCACGCCGCCTTCGGGTCGGTGGGACGGATCGAGGTGACCGGGGGGAGCGGGACTCGGCTCGGTGACGTCGGCTTCGCCCACGGCCACAGCTGGCCGTCCGCGGAGGTCCTCGGGAGCGAGGTGCTCTGCGTCGGCCACGAGCACCCGCACGTCAGGCTCGTCGACGATGTCGGCGGCCGACGGATCGAGCCGGCGTGGCTCAGGGGAGCGCTTCGCCACGAGCCGTTCTCCGAGCGGATCGCGGTGGAGAGCTGGGGCGAACCAGATCTCGTCGTCGTCCCGGCGTTCAACGACCTCGTCGGCGGGACGTGGGTGAACGTCGGCTCGGAGTTCCTCTGTCCGTTCCTCCCGGAGGGGCTCTCGGGGGGAGAGGTGTACTTACTCGACGGGACACGGCTCGGTCCCTACGACGGGCTCTAGCCCGCGAGGGCCTCGATCGTCTCCCGTAGTTCCGCCGCCTCCTCGGCCGTCGCGGCCTTCGACCCGAGCACCTCGATACAGGTCTCCGCGATCGGTCGGTCCTCGGGGAAGGTCCGCAGCCCCTCCGCGAGCATCACTGCGCTCCGGGTGCCGACGTGGAACTCGACCTCCTCGCGCAGGTCGCGGATCAGGTCGACGACCCGCTCTACCTGGTCGTCGTCGAGGTCGGCGACCCGGCTCTCGACGATCCTCCGTTCGGTCTCCCGTCCGTAGTAGTCGAGGTGGATGCCGACGAGCCTGTCGAGAAGCGCGTCCTGCGGCCGGTGGACCCCCGCGTACTCCGCGGAGTTCGACGTGAAGACGACGCGGAAGTCGGGGTGAACCTCGATCAATCGGTCCTCACCTGTCACGCCCGCCCGTTCGAGGACGCCCTCCTCGAGCACGGAGAGCAGCGGGTTGTGGGCGGCGGGCTTGGTACGGGAGAACTCGTTGTAGACGATCGTCGCGCCCGATCGCACGGCTACCGAGAGCGGGTTGTCCACCCAGCGGTCCCGGACGATCGACTTCTTCTTCAGCACGCCCGAGACGTAGTTGTCCCGTTCGGTGTACTGTTCTTTCCCGGCGTGCGTACCGACGAGCGAGGCGGTGTCGAGGCCCTCGTCGCCGTCGATCCAGACGGTCGGTCGCTCGCGTTCGGTGGCGACCGAGAGCGCGAGCGCGGTCTTCCCACAGCCGGTCGGCCCGACGAGGTGGACCGGCCTCGGCACCGAGAGCCAGCGGTCGATCCGATCGCGCAGCGCGGTCGTCTCGTCGGTCTCGACGAA